>NZ_JAVJAN010000009.1:0-97320 GCF_031344075.1 Clostridium aquiflavi | reverse complement strand
TATGTTTTAGCAGAGTGTTGATATATGCATAAGCAAAGTGGACTGAGTAATTGAACTTAGGAATGCTAAAATGAGTATAGTCCAATTACAATGCCACTTTACCTATTGTATATATCAACACGCATTTAAAACAGAGCCATAAATTAAAATAAAGTATCAAATATAATAAGGAGGTAGTTTATTTAAATATTGTACAATATTTTAAGTGAAATTTTTAAGTTTATGAGTAATATGATATGATTATATTTAAGTAAAACTAGTAAATAATAATATGCAGAGGATGACGTAATATGGAAGAAGTTATAATGTTAGAAGGATTAAGCGCAAAAGAAATATGGGAAAAGATATATAATAAAGAATTAGATTGTAAGAAAAATGTATTAGACTATATAGAAAAAATGAGAATACTTAAAAAATCAAATGTTAATGAAGAGCAAATTCAAGATACTTATAATTTTATTTATGATAGCATAGATGCTATGGCTGATAAAATAAAACCAAACACTATTATGTATTTAAAAAATCAACTTAAATCACAGCTTGGGAAGTATGTTTCAATAAAAGATCCTAAAAAAGAAAATGGATTTATAACATTTTTTAAAAAAGCTTACCCAGAAAAGAACAGAAGAAAAGATTTCACATGGGTATTAATGGATATAAATAAAATATCGGAAGAACAAATTTGGACTACATTAACTTATATAAATAGAGAATGTCTAAAAAATAACTGTAAAATAACTGAAGACGAAAAATCTGATATTATTAAAATAATAGAAAAATTAATTGCAAAGAATAACATAAAATATATAAATCAAGTTAAAAGTTTAGAAAAACTTCTTAATGTTTTAAAGATTAGAGTTGTGACTGTAAAAGATAGGTATAGCATTAAGTCTATAAATTAAGTTTATTATATAGATGATAATAAAAAGATAACACTATATTAGATATGAATAAAAAGTAATCTTGCTTAAAAGAATAAATATATCTAAAATAACACATCCTTATAAAATAAGAATAAAGTTTATAAGGATGTGTTAATTATGCCTTGGTATATAATTTTAGTAATATTTATTATAGTATGTTTAATAGGAATATGGATAGCTAATTGGTACAAAAATAAAAGATAGGTAATTCTTTTGATAATATAGGAGAATATTTATGAAAGTAAGATTAGGATATGTTTCAATAGCAATGAATTTAGGAAAAAAAGTTACTAGTTCTAGTACAGTAACTTTTAAAAATTATAGCAAAATAATAGAACAAGAAAAGAAGAGTGAAAAATTAAAATCAGTTGCATTATCTAACTTAAATGACTTAATAAAGATACTTGAATATAATATAGAAAACAATATACATTTCTATAGAATAACATCAGGTCTGATTCCTCTAGTCACTCATCCAGAAGTGGGGTACTGGGGTCATAGAGAGATGTTTAGAAAAGATTTTAAATATATAGGGAATCTCATAAAAAATTATAATATGAGGGTAGATACTCACCCAGATGAATTCAATGTTATAAATAGTATAAATCCTCAAGTTGTTAAAAATACAAAATTAAATTTAATACGTCAAGCAGAGTGGTTTGAAGACTTTGATTATAAAGAAGGAAAAATGGTAATACATCTTGGTGGAGCTACAGGAGGAAAAGAAGAGGGGATTAAAAGATTTATTAAAAATTTAAAAGAGTTTCCCACAGAAATAACGTCTAGATTAATTATAGAAAATGATGATAAAACTTATACTGCAAGTGAAATTTTAAATATATCTAAAGAATTAAAAGTACCTATGGTATTAGATGTTCATCATCATAATTGTAATAATTCTGGAGAAAACATAATGGAGTTAATTGAAGGTATTTTTAATACTTGGAATGAAGAGTCATTACCACCTAAAGTTCATTTTTCTAGCCCTAAGGATCATGAAAAAGATAGAAAACACTCAGAATTCATAAATGCAAATGATTTTGTAGAATTTATTGAAAAAACTAAAGTTATAGATAGAGATTTTGATGTTATGCTTGAATGCAAACAAAAAGATATAGCATTATTTAAATTAGTAGAAGAAATAAAAGAAATTAAGCCTAATTATAAATGGATTGATCAAAGTACTTTTGAGGCTTAACCAAAAATGGGGCTGTTGCAAAACTAACTTGAAAGTTAGTTTTGCAACAGCCTCTTAAAATAGATATTTTTATATAGATAGAAAATATTATAATAATTGGTTTTACTAAAAGGTGATTTTTTACTTAAATTATGTAAAAAAATTTAAAATATTTAAAAATAAAATAAAATTAACTAGGAATATTAAACTATTAATATAAAATATTGTATTAAAAAATAGTATTGTAGTATAATTATTTATATAAATATTGTCGAAAAGGGAGAAATTATGAAAAAGAGATTAATATTGAAAAAAATAATGATTGTAGTAATATTTTTTAGTTTCTTAATAATAAATACTCAAAATGATGTTAAGGCATACAATAATATTAATTTTAAAAGTATTAGTATAGATGATGGATTATCTCAATCTAGTGTAGAAGACATTTTTCAGGATAGCAGAGGATATATTTGGATAGGTACTCATGATGGATTAAATAAGTATAATGGAAAAGAATTTAAAGTTTATAAATATGAAGAAAATTCAAATAATAGTATTTCAAGTAACAGCATAACAGTAATTAAAGAAGACAAATCAGGTAATTTATGGGTTGGAACAGCAAATGGATTGAGTAAGATTAATTTAAAAGATGATACTATTGAGAACTATTATGATAAGGAATCACAAGGAAATTTATCTAATTATAACATTTGTGATATTTTAATTACTAATGACCAAAAAATATTAGTTGCTACAGCTGATGGGTTAAATATTTATAATGAAAATGAAGACAAGTTTGAAAGAATTTTATATAGTAATAATCAACAAGTTCTTACTAATCAGGTTATATATAGTTTAGATGAAGATGAAGATAATAATATATGGATTGGAACTGAGAATGGATTAAATAAAGTAAATATGAAAACTAAAGATATAGAATTTTTATATAATACTAATAATGACTATAAAAACTCTATACATAAGGTATATTCAGATAAGAATGGACAAGTATGGGTAGGAACATCTGGAGCTGGATTATTAAAGGTAGATATAAAAACAAATAATATAGTTAAATATAAAACTGGAAGTTTTGAAGGAAAAAGAGAATTTGAAAAAGGAAAATTAAAGGGTGGAGTAGTTAAAGATATTTTAAAAGACAGTAGGGGAGTAGTATGGGTATGTACAGATTATGGACTATCTATGTACAATGAAGATGAGGATAATTTTACTACTTATATAAATAGAGTATATGATAAATTTAGTTTAATAAACAAAAGCACTTTTTCTATAATGGAGGATTCTACAGGATTAATGTGGGTAGGTACATCTTCTGGAATTAGCACTTTTGATCCTAGCAATGGAATAAAACATTATAAATATGATCCTTTTTTAAAAAACACGATAAGTGACAACTCAATACAAGGGATTTATGAAGATAGTGAAGGATTAGTTTGGATAGGTACTATTAATAAGGGATTAAATATAATGAATCCTAAAACTGAAAATGTAACAAGAATAAATTCTAAAAATAGTGATCTTATAAGTGACAAAATTAAATTTATAACTGGAAGAAAAAATGAAATTTGGGTAGCTACAGACAATGGTTTAAATAAAATTGATAAAAATACTAATGAAATTAAAGTGTATACAACTGAGAATGGATTAACTAACAATAAAATAAGAACTTTATTTATAGATAATAAAGATTGCTTATGGATAGGAACAGCAGATGGAGTTAATGTTTTAAATTTAAAAGATGATACTGTAGTAGATATGACATATATTTTAAAAAACAATAATATAGTAGATACTTATGTTGATAGTATATATCAGGATAAAGAAGGAATGTACTGGATAGGGTTATATATGAACGGAGGATTAGTAAGATTAGATCCACGGGATATGACTATAAAAAATTATACTAAAGTTGAAGGCGATAACAATGCTATAAGTTGTAATGCTATAGTTTCAATAGTAGAGGACAGAAAAAATAATATATGGATAGGCACTAAATACGGACTAAATAAATTAGATAAGAATACAGAAAAATTTACAAGATACACAGAAAAAAATGGACTTGCTAATAATAATATTTATGGAATTTTAATAGATGATTATGATAATCCTTGGGTAAGTACTAATAATGGAATATCAAAATTAGATATAAGTAACAATACATTTACTAATTTAAATATATCAAATAGACTTCAAAGCAATGAATTTAATGGAAATAGTTATTTTAAAAATAGTAAGGGAGAATTTTTATTTGGAGGTATTAATGGATTAAATATATTTAATCCATCAGAAATAAATAAAAACAGAAGTTTACCTAAAGTTTTTTTTGAAGCATTTGAAGTAAAGGGAAAAAAATATAAAAATATAGATGGATTAAAATTTAATTCAGATGAAAATATGGTTAGAGTTAAAATGTTTGTTCCAGATTATAAGAATAGAGATGCTATAAAGTATTTTTATAAGTTGGAGGGGATAGATAGTGATTGGAATATGGGAAATTCTAATGAATTTACTTATAATAATATAAAATCAGGGAATCATATATTAAAAGCAAAAGTTGAAATGCCGGATGGGAGTCTAAGTGATGAAAGCCAAATTACATTTACTATAAAACCACCATTATGGAAAAGTAAACAAGCAATAATACTATATTTAATTATATCTATACTAATAATTTATTTAAGTCTTAATAAAATGAAGAATCTTGATAGAATGGTTGAAAAAAGAACTAAGCAGTTAAGGGAAGAGATGGACAAAAATAGCAAATTATTAAATAAAGTTATTGACTTAGAGCGAAATAAGAATAATTACTTTGTTAATCTTTCTCATGAACTTAGAACACCTTTAAATGTTATTTCATCTACAGAACAGCTTATATCAGAATTAAACAAACAAGATGATGGAATAGATAAAGAAAAGTTAAATTATTATATGAAGATAATAAAAAGAAATTCAAATAGATTATTAAGGTTAATAAATAATATAATAGATACAAATAAAATTGAAAGTGGAAGATATGAAACAAATTTTAAAGAAAATGATATAGTATATTTAGTTGAGGAAACATCTTTGAGTTTAAAAGATTATATTGAAAATAAAGGAATACACCTAATTATAGATCCGGAAGTTGAAGAAAAAGTTATAATGTGTGATAGTTATGAAATTGAAAGATGTATAGTTAATTTAGTAAGTAATGCAGCTAAATTTACACCAGAAGGCGGAGAAATAAAAGTAACTTTAAAAGATTTAAATAATAAAGTCATAATTAAAGTTAAAGATACTGGAATAGGAATAGATCCTAAATATCATAAAGCTATATTTGATAGATTTAATCAAATTGTAGATGCAAATTCAGAATCAAAAGGTGGCAGTGGATTAGGATTAACTATAACCAAACATATTATAGATTTACATAAGGGAAAAATATATATTAATAGTGATATTGGAAAAGGCTGTGAATTTGTTATAATATTACCTACTAATATAGAGTAGAATTTATATGTATCATTAAGCTTGTAAGGTTGGGATATAAAATATGAGAATAAACAAACTTTTTAGTAATTTAGGTATTTGTTCAAGAAAAGATACTAGTAAGCTCATTGAAGAAAATAGAATAATTGTAAATGGAATTCCATGTATACAAGGACAATGGGTAGAATTAGAGGATGAAATTCTTCTTGATAACAAGACTCTTCCAATAAAGAAAAAAATCTATATAGCATTAAATAAACCAGTAGGAGTAACCTGTACTGCAGCAGATGAAGTTGAAAATAATATAATAAATTTTATGGATTATCCTGAATATATATTTCCTGTAGGTAGATTAGATAAAGCATCTCAAGGATTAATATTGTTAACTAATGATGGGGATTTAGCTAACAATATTTTAGAATCAGAAAATGAACATGAAAAAGAATATATAGTTACTTTAGATAGACCTTTTAATAATGAATTTATTTTAGGAATGACAAGTGGTGTTGAAATATGTAATGTAAAAACAAGACATTGCAAAGTAAGAAGAATTTCGGAAGATACATTTAACATTGTTTTGACGCAAGGTCTTAATAAACAAATTAGGAGAATGAGCAAAGTTTTTGGATATAATGTTAAAAAATTAGAAAGAATAAGAATTCTTAATATTGAACTTGGAAATTTAGAATATGGTAAATGGCGTTATTTATTAGAAGAAGAAATAGAAGGGTTAAAAAATTCTAAGTAACAAAAATTTTTAGACAATATATACATATAGGGCTATATTTTACTACAATTCCATTTTACCTATTGCATATATCAATATATGTTTAAAACATAGCCAAATATAAAATATTTTAATTAAATATATCGTAAGGAGAGATTTTATATGGAAAATTTTAATTATTCAATACCTACTGAAATTTACTTTGGAAAAGGTCAAATAAAGCATTTAGGAAATGCTATAAAAAAATATGGAAGCAAAGTTCTTGTTGTATATGGTGGGGGAAGCATTAAGAGAATAGGTTTATATGATGATATGATGAAAATATTAAAAGATAACAATATATCATATGTAGAACTTTCTAATATAGCTCCAAATCCTAGAATAGAGTCCGTTAGAGAAGGCGTAAAACTTTGTAGAGATAATGATATAGAAGTTGTTTTAGCTGTTGGAGGAGGAAGCACAATAGATTGTGCTAAAGTTATTGCAGCAGGAGTAAATTATGATAATGATCCATGGGATATTGTATTAGATCCAAGCAAAATAACTAAGGTGTTACCTATAATTACCACTTTAACTTTATCAGCAACAGGTTCAGAAATGGATCCATATGCAGTTATATCTGATATGAGCAAAAACCAAAAAATAGGTACAGGTCATGATAAGATGAAACCTAAAGTATCAATATTAGATCCAGAGTATACTTACTCTGTTCCTAAAAATCAAACAGCAGCAGGAACTGCAGACATTATGAGTCATATATTTGAAAATTATTTTAATAATACTAAAGGAGCATTTATCCAAGCAAGAACTGCGGAGGGACTACTTAAAGCATGTATGAAATATGGAAAAATAGCAATACAAGAGCCTAATAATTATGAAGCAAGAGCAAATTTAATGTGGGCATCTAGTTTGGCTATTAATGGTTTAATATCATATGGAACAGCTGGAGCATGGTCAGTACATCCAATGGAACATGAACTAAGCGCATTTTATGATATAACTCATGGAGTTGGTTTAGCGATTTTAACACCTCATTGGATGAGATATGTTTTAAATGATGATACGTTATATAAATTCGTTGAGTATGGAGTTAATGTGTGGAATATAGATGAGAGTTTAGATAAATATGCTATAGCTAATACTGCAATAGATAAGACTGCAGAATTCTTTAAAGAATTAGGAATTCCATCAACATTAAGAGAAGTCGGAATTGGAGAAGAAAATTTTGAAATTATGGCACAAAAAGCAGTAAAATCAGGATTACAATATGGATTTAAACCGCTTACGCCAAAAGATGTAGCGAACATTTATAAAGCTGCATTATAAATATTTATTTAAAACTTGTGTTAATAATTAAAAATAAAAAGACTGGTGTACAATAAATTTTTATTCATTGTACACCAGTCTTTTTGCATAATTTATATAAAAAAGATTTATATTATTAATGCTTAAATGCAAAAAATTTCATTAATACAAATGTTACAGGAACTCCAATTATAGCTGCTAAAACATAAGCTATAAGCTTGTGTAATCCCATCATGTTAAATACTATAAGAACAACTATATTTTGTATAATAAAATTTGGTATATATGAAATTGCAAATTTTATAAATTTATTAAAATCTAAAGCTTCTTTAAATGTAAAGAAACTGTTCAATAAATAAGATATAAATAATCCACAAATATATCCTACCACAAAAGCTATGTTCTCATTTAAAAAGCTTGAAAATATATATGAAAATACAACCCCAATAAATGTGTTTATAAGTCCTATAGTTACAAAAATAAAAAATTGTTTTGTAAAAAATGTATTTTTAAATTTTAGTATAAGCTTATCCAATATAGTCACCTACATATTAGTTTTATTTTCATCAGTTTTTATTAATTTATCAGCGATAATAAAACGAGGTCTTTGTTTTGTTTCATTATATATTTTCCCTATATATTCTCCAATTACTCCTAAAGATAAAAGTTGTATTCCACCAAGCATCCAAATAGATAAAGTTAATGAAGTCCAACCTGTAACTGTTTCACCTAAGAATTTAACTATAAGAGAATAGATTAAAGCTATAAAACTAACAAAAAATATAAAGAATCCTAATCCAGTAATTATTCTTATTGGTTTTATACTAAAAGATGTAATACCATCTAATGCAAAAGCAAGCATCTTTTTTAAAGGATATTTTGATTCTCCAGCAAATCTTTCATGACGCTCATATTCTACAACAGAGTATTTGTATCCAATTAAAGGAACAATACCTCTCAAGAATAAATTCACTTCTTTAAATTGACTTAATCCATCTAAAGCTCTTTTACTCATAAGTCTATAATCAGCATGATTGTACATAACATCTACACCAAGAGCATTCATAAATTTATAAAATCCTAAAGCAGTTGTTCTTTTAAAGAAAGTATCTGTTTGTCTAGATGATCTAACACCATAAACAACATCACTGCCTGAATAATATTCTTCAACAAACTTATCAATTACTTCAATATCATCTTGGAGATCAGCATCTAGTGATATTGTTATATCAGCATAATCTTTAGCAGTCATTAATCCAGCTAATAAAGCATTTTGATGTCCTTTATTTCTAGATAAATTTACTCCACTGAAAATTGGATTTTGAGCATGAAGCTCTTCAATTATATCCCATGTCTTATCTTTTGAACCATCATTAACAAATAAAATTTTACTATCATTTGATATAAAATCTTTATCTATCATGGAATTCATTTTTACTAATAATCTCTTTGCTGTTTCGTGTAATACAGCTTCTTCATTATAACAAGGAATTACCAAGTATAGGCAACCTTTCATATTATACTACCTCCAAATTGTCAATATATACGTTATGAAATATATGTACCAATGTTTCATAACGTATAAAAATACAAAAATCATTATAATCCATAATATTCAAATTGTAAACAAAACTCTGAGTTAAAGCAAGTGTATATAGGAAAAAACTTATCATTGACCATTAATAAATGAAAAAATATAATTAATTTAGATAAAGTATGTAACTTAAGAAAATATTAAAAGGAGAATTTGATGAAGTTATTAGATAAAGGTGATAAAGTTGGAATTATAGCATGTTCTAATGGGATTAATAAAAGCATGAAATTAAAGATTAACGAATTGGAAAGAATTTTAAAATCTATTGGTTTAAATGTTGTTTTTTCTAATACAATATATAAAAAATATTCTGTATTTAATGGAAGTGGAAAAGAGAGAGCTGATGAACTTATGAAATTTTTTGAAAATAGTGGCATAAAAGCTGTTTTTGATATTTCAGGTGGAGATTTAGCTAACGGAATCTTAGAATATTTAGATTTTAACACTATAAAGAAAAATCCTAAATTATTTTTTGGTTATAGTGATTTATCAGTAGTTATAAATGCATTATATACTAAAAGTGATATAAAAACGTATCTTTATCAAATAAGAAATCTAATTGGAGATAATTCTGAAATTCAAATTAAAAATTTTAAAGAAACATTTATGGAAGGTAAAAAGAGTCTTTTTGATTTTAAATATGAATGGATACAAGGAAAATCTATTGAAGGAATAGTGGTAGGTGGAAATATACGTTGTTTTTTAAAACTTGCTGGAACAGAATATATGCCTAAATTTAAAGATAAAATTTTGTTATTAGAGAGTTTCAGTGGTGATGTGGCAAAGATGGCTACATATTTAACTCATTATAAGCATTTAGAAGTGTTTAAAGAGATAAAAGGTATAATATTAGGCAATTTTACAGAGATGGAAAATAAGCAGTATAGACCTAGTATAATTGAATTAGTAAAAGAAATAGTAAATGATGAGAATATGTCTATAGTAAAAACAAGTGAAATTGGTCATGGCTCAGACTCAAAATGTGTTATTATAGGAAAGAATATATTATTAAAGTAATTAATATATTATTATTTGATTTAATGATAATTGTAGCTGCATTTAAGAATTTTAAGGTATTAGATTTTATGTAATGAATATAAGGAGAGAGGATTAAAATATTTGAAAATATTTACGCTTTATAATATTACAGGACTTGTTTTATTTACAATAGTCATTAAGTTGTTATAAAATAGTATAATAATTCAGAATTAAGATGGGATGAATTTAAATGAGAAATGATGTTGATTATTCACTAGATGAGAATTTAAGAAGCAGTATAATTAAAGCTAGAGATGTTATTTTAGATAAATTATATAATGCTAATGTATATCTTTTTGGTTCAATATCTAAAGGGAGATATTCAAAACAAAGTGACATAGATTTACTTGTTATAATTGACGAAAATAAATCAACTAAAGAATTAAGGTTATTAAGACATGAAATTGAAGATGCAATAGATGACATTAAGTTAGAAAAGGATGTAGATATTAAGTTATATAGTAAGATAAGGTATGATAAGCTTTGCAAAACACCATGTTTTGAGCAAGCAATACTTGAAGATTTAGTTAACATAGGAGGCTGGTAAAATGGTAAATAAGGATATGTTTTATTTTGCTGATATCGATGAATGCTTTATTATGGAATAAAATTTCATTAAACTACGATTATTGACAAAACATGACCATTAATATATTATAAAATAAAGAAAATATAAATTAATAATAAAGGCAATGAAAAAGAGGAGTAAAAACTGAAAGTATTATAAGGAAACTCGTTTTTATAAGATGAGAAGTACGGTTCTTTTAAGCTAAACTGTAGATTTAGAAAGAACAAAAAAGAGAGAGGGAATAGGTGAAAGCCCTTATATGGAAGGTTTTGAAGGTAGCTTTTGAGCTTCTTTGGTGAAATAACAGTAGCTAAAGACGGTTTTTCTAAATCGTTAACTAATTAAGAGTCCATTAAAGCATTATATGTGCTTATGTGGAAATAAAGGTGGTACCGCGAGTCTTCGTCCTTTTATGGATTGAGGGCTTTTTTTATTGCAGAAAAACAATAATTAATTAGCTTTAAATAATAGCTCTGTTTTAAATATATCAACACCATATTAAAACATAGTCTACAAACAACAAGAGCTAATTTAAATAATAGGGAGGAAAACAAATGTCAGAAACAAAAAATATTGCGACAACTTATGATCCAAAAGAATTTGAAGACAGAATTTATAAGACATGGGAGGAAAAAGGTTACTTTACTCCTGTAGTAGATAAAAAGAAGAAACCATTTACAATAATAATGCCACCACCAAACATAACTGGTGAATTACATTTAGGTCATGCATTTGATGATACTCTTCAAGATATGCTTATAAGATTTAAAAGAATGCAAGGTTATGCAGCACTATGGTTACCAGGTGAAGATCATGCATCTATAGCAACAGAAGTTAAAGTTGCTAATGAACTTGCTAAGCAAGGTTACAATAAAAAAGAAATGGGAAGAGAAGCATTCCTTGAAAAAGTTTGGGAATGGAGTGACGATTATAGAGCAAGAATAAGAAATCAAGTTAAAAAACTTGGAGTTTCTGCTGACTTTACAAGAGAAGCATTTACAATGGATGAAAATTTAAGTGCAGCTGTAAAGCATGTATTTGTTAAGCTTTATAATGAAGGTCTTATTTATCAAGGAAATAGAATAACTAACTGGTGTACTCATTGTCAAACAGCACTTTCTGATGCAGAAATTGAATATGAAGAACAAGCAGGTCACTTCTGGCACATCAACTATCCATTAGCTGATGGAAGTGGAGTTTTAGAAATTGCAACAACAAGACCTGAAACATTACTTGGAGATAGTGGTGTAGCTGTTAACCCTAACGATGAAAGATATAAACACCTTATTGGTAAAACTGTAATATTACCACTTGTAAATAGAGAAATTCCTATAGTTGGGGATGACTATGTTGATTTGGAATTTGGAACTGGTGCAGTTAAGATGACTCCAGCTCATGATCCTAATGACTTTGAAGTAGGAAAGAGACACAATCTTGAAATCATAAGAATCATGGATGATAAAGGTATCATCAATGAAAAAGGTGGAAAATATAAGGGCTTAGATAGATACGAAGCTAGAAAATCTATAGTTAAAGATTTAGAGGAAGCAGGACTTCTAGTTAAAATTAAAGATCACTCTCATAATGTTGGTACGCATGACAGATGTGGTACTACAGTAGAACCAATAATATCTAAGCAATGGTATGTTAAGATGGAAGATTTAGCAAAACCTGCTATAGAAGTAATTAAGACTGGAAAAACTAAATTTGTTCCAGAAAGATTTGATAAGACATATTTCAACTGGATGGAAAACATTCAAGATTGGTGTATTTCAAGACAATTATGGTGGGGACATAGAATACCAGTTTACTACTGTAAAGATTGTGGTGAAATGATGGTACTTGAAGAAGCGCCAACTAAATGCTGCAAATGTGGATCTAAAAATATAGAACAAGATAATGATGTACTTGATACATGGTTTAGTTCAGCATTGTGGCCTTTCTCAACATTAGGTTGGCCAAATAAAACAGAAGACTTAGAATATTTCTATCCAAACAATGTTTTAGTTACTGGACATGATATAATCTTCTTCTGGGTTGCTAGAATGATATTCTCAGGACTTCATTGTATGGGAGAAACTCCATTTAATACTGTATTAATACATGGACTTATAAGAGATTCTCAAGGTAGAAAGATGAGTAAATCTTTAGGGAATGGTGTTAATCCATTAGATGTAATAAGTGAATATGGTGCGGATGCATTAAGATTTATGATTGCAACTGGTAATGCTCCAGGAAATGATATGAGATACTATCCTGAAAGAGTTGAAGCTTCAAGAAACTTTGCTAATAAGATTTGGAATGCTTCAAGATTTGTTATGATGAACCTTGATAAGGAAATCATGAATAAATACAAAGATTGCAAAGAATATTCATTAGCTGATAAATGGATATTATCAAAAATGAATACATTAGTTAAAGAAGTTACAGAAAATATGGATAAATATGAACTTGGAATTGCAATGCAAAAAGTTTATGATTTCATGTGGACTGAATTCTGTGATTGGTATATAGAACTTGTTAAACCAGTATTCTATGGTGAAGATGAAAAAGCTAAGGGAGTGGCATACAATGTATTAAATACTGTATTAGTTACAGGATTAAAATTATTACATCCAGCTATGCCATTTATAACAGAAGAAATCTTTACTCACTTAACAGATGAAGAAACAATTACAACATCTGTTTGGCCTGTATTTCATGAAGCTCTAGTAAATGCAGAATCTGAAAATGATATGGCATACATTATTGAAGCTATTAAGGGATTAAGAAATGTAAGAGCTGAAATGAACGTACCACCATCAAGAAAAGCTAAGGTTATTTGTTATATTGCAGAAGATGCAAAACAAGCATTTACAGCAGGTAAAGCTTACATGGAAAAATTAGCATCAGCTTCAGAAGTTGAATTCATAGCTGATAAATCAATTGTTCCAGAAAATGCAGTTTCATTAGTAGTTAAGGGTGGAGAA
Source organism: Clostridium aquiflavi (assembly GCF_031344075.1). Lineage (NCBI taxonomy): Bacteria > Bacillati > Bacillota > Clostridia > Eubacteriales > Clostridiaceae > Clostridium > Clostridium aquiflavi. Next base: position 83,533 of record NZ_JAVJAN010000009.1, on the reverse strand, counting down.
TTATTCATACCATTACTTGATTTAGTAGATAAAGATAAAGAGCTTGAAAGACTAAATAAAGAACTTAAGAAACTAGAAGGCGAAATCGAAAGAATAGATAAGAAATTAGGAAATGCAGGATTCGTTGCTAAAGCTCCAGCCGCTGTTGTAGATGGAGAAAAAGCAAAAAGAGAAAAGTATGTTGAAATGCTTGATGCTGTTAAATTAAGAATTGAATCTTTAAATTAATTATATAATTAAGATGTGATTTTAATGAGAATTGTACACATATTTGAATGTGTGTACAATTCTTTTATTATATATGGAAAAGTATAGAATTTTTAAAGCATGAAAAGCAAATAAAATATAGTGAAAAGCAAATAAAAGGTGAGAATTAAAAGTTAAGAAAAAAATCATTGATGGAAGTTTTAGTGTCTAAAAAGTAGAAACAAGTAGATTTCACTAAAGGGGTAAAATAATAACTTTGTTATTTTAATCTTAAAATAATTTAAAAACATGGTTTAAGGTTAAATTATATATTATAATCATTTTAATAATAAATAGATAAAAGTTAATAATTACAAATAAAATTAAGTATAAAGGAGAGTTTTACATGATTATAACAACAACACCATCTATAGAAGGTAAAAATATTTTAGAATATAAAGGAGTGGTATTTGGGGAGGTAATCTCAGGTGTGAATTTTATAAAAGATTTTGCAGCTGGATTATCTAATTTCTTTGGGGGACGCTCTAACACTTATGAAGGTGAATTAATTGAGGCAAGAGAAAAGGCTATGAAGGAAATGGAAAATAGAGCTATACAAATGGGAGCTAATGCAGTAGTTGGAGTAGATATTGATTATGAAGTACTAGGAGCAGATAATGGAATGCTTATGGTAACAGCATCAGGTACTGCTGTTTATTGTGAATAATATTAGAAATTTTTAATATCACTAATATATATAAGTAAAGAGTAATTAAATAATTTAATATAATAAGTATATATTAAAAAAAGTAAAATAAATATTAATACAGTTGGTTATATAAGCTAAATAAGCAAATTTTACAGATAATTAAAGGGGAAGCAAATGAAAATGAATTATGAAGAAGCAATGAATTATATAAGTAGTGTAGGTAGGTTTGGATCTAATTATGGCTTAAAGAGAACTTATAGATTATTAGAGATATTAGGAAATCCTCAAAAAAAATTAAAATTAATTCATATAGCAGGAACTAATGGCAAGGGTTCTACAACTTCAATGATAACTTCAATTTTAATTGGTATGGGATATAAAGTTGGAATGTATACATCACCTTTTTTAGAAGAGTTTGAAGAAAGAATTCAAATTAATGGTGAAAATATACCTAAAGAGAAATTAACTTATTCAATTAATATAGTAAAAAAAGCTGTAGATAAAGTTATAGAAGAAGGATATGATCATCCAACTGAATTTGAAATTTTAACAACAGTTATGTACCTATACTATTATAATGAAAAAGTTGATTATGCTGTAATTGAAGTAGGACTTGGAGGTGAGTTAGACTCTACAAATGTAATAACTCCAATTGTTAGTGTTATTACATCAATTAGTTTTGATCATATGAATATTTTAGGAAATTCTTTATATGAAATTGCTATGCAAAAGGCTGGAATAATAAAGAAAGATATTCCAGTAGTAGTTTATCCTCAAAGTAATGAAGCTATGAAAGCGATAAAAGAAAAAGCTGAAATAGAAAAGAGTAAGGTTTATGAGATAGATAGTAAGAGTGGAACACTTTTAAAGATAACTTTTAATGAAAATTTATATCAAGAAGTTAAAATTAAGACTAGAAATAATTTATATGAAGTTAAATTACCATTAATGGGTGAACATCAAATTTTAAATTTAAGTGTGGCTTTAAATACAATAGAGGTATTATGTGAAAGAGAGGGGTTAATAATTAATAAAGAGATAATGGAAAAATCTATTGAATCTGTAAAGTGGAAAGGTAGATTGGAAGTATTAAATAAAAATCCTTTAATTATAATTGATGGTGCTCATAATATAGAAGGCATAAAGATGCTAAGGAATAATGTAGAAAAATACTTTAGATATAATAAGATTTATCTATTATTAGGAATTTTAGCAGATAAGCAAGTAGAAGAGATGGTTAAAGAGATAACTAAAATAGCACATAAAATATATGCATTGACGCCTCATAGTGATAGAGCAGAACTGAATACAGAATTAAAAAGTGAGATATTAAAATATAATAAAAATACTATAGCTTTAGATAGTTATGAGCAAGCAATTAAGCAAGCATTGAACGAAGCAAAATCAGAAGATTTAATATTGATAAGTGGGTCATTATATATGATAGGGGATATGAGAAAAATAATAACACAAAAAATAAAGATATAGAAAAAGTTTTTATATGTTTTTTGTACTTAGAAGGGAATGAGAATTTAATGTTTGATTTTACTAATAAATGTGAAAAAACAACAATATATGAGGAATTAAATAAGTTTTATAGTAAAACCCCAGATTTACCATATAGTTATCAGGATTTTGAAATAACAGGATTAAGAGAGTTTAAGGTTTTATATAATAAAATAAAGCCATTAAAAAAAAATCAAAGAGTAAAATTAGCTAATGAGCTTATTGAGTTATTGGTAGATTATACAAAGGAAGAGAAAGAAGAGATTTTTGAAAATATAAGAGGATATATGGCCCTTAATCCAATAAGTGATTATTATGAAGAATTTATAAAAAATTTTAGAGCATTTATAGAAGCATTTATAGAATATAAAGAAGACTTAACTAATCTTTTGAAAAAATTAATACTAGAAAGTAATTCTCATGATGAAATAAAGCTTGGACTTATGATGTTATGTGTTCTAAAAATTGATGATATAGAGAAAGTATTGAAAGTATTATCAATCAATAATGAATATATTTTTTATGTAATACAAGTATATGAAACTATGAAAAATTCTAATGAAAGAGTATTTAATTTAACTAAGCATTCTATAGGATATGGGAAAGCAATATGTATACATGAATTACAGCCTGTAAGCGATGAAATAATTGAATGGTTAATATTAGATGGATTAGAACAAAATTTTGGCTATTTGGATTCATTAGAGTATACAATGTTATCAGTAAATCTTCTTAAGTTTTTAAAATCAGGGAGAATAAATAAAGATAATATTAAACTACTATCTAAGTCATTTGGTGAACTGTTTTCAGAGTATACAATTAATAACATAGATAATGGTTTTAATGTATGTTTTGAATACTTTAAATTAGTTGATAAGTATGGATATGATATATATAGTTTATATGGGGTTATAAGTGGAATATATTCTATAGATACTTTTATATTTGAAGAATATGGTGATGATAGAGTCGATAGGATAACATCTTTAATACCACAGTATGAAAAACTTTCTAATTTTGCTGATGAAATATATATAAAAGATATTTGGAAAGATGTTATTTTAAAAGAGTTAAGTAATATAGATTTAGAAATTGAAGTTTTGATAGATGCAATGGAAAAAACCGAGTTTCAGATTTCTAACGAAGAATTTATAGGACTTATAGAAAGAGATCATATGAATCCAGCATTATATAGATATGGACTTGAAAAAGGAAATAAAGAATTAAAAGAATGTATATATAATATAGCATATGATAAACTTCCAATTATAAAAATTTTAAATAGAAATAAAGAAATTATAGATTTAGATGATCTTATAATTAAGCCAATGTATCATCTATGTTTCTATTTTTTAGTTAAGGGAATTAAATATAATGAATTTCCTGAAGAATATAAGAAAATAAATTTTGATGCTTTAAATGCTAGTTTGGTAGAAACTCGTAATAAAGCTATTAACAATCTTATGTTAATTAAAAATGAGTTTTCAGATGATGATAAAAAAATAATAGAACAGCAATTAACGGAAGAAACTTTAAAAAAATCATTAACATCTTTATTAGACAATTTGCCTAATAAAAAGAAAGAATATTTAGAATTAAATAAAGAGGAAATAATACCTCATGTTAAGGATATATATGTTATGTCAACATATATTGCAGATACTAAATATAGAGATTTAAGTGTTATAGATAATAATTACTTAGAAGATGAGATACTATATTTAATTAGAGAAAAAGATAGTAAGTATGATGAAAATGCTATAAATATAGTTACAGGTAAGGGGTATGTATTAGGGTATGTACCTAAATCGGATAGTTTAATATTGAAGAATATGATTGATAATGGAAAATATTTTTATGGAGTAATTGAAAAGATAAGTGAAAATTTTGATAGAATTGATATTATGATTTATATGAGTTATAAAGATGTTATAGACGAAATAACCAACACAATATCATTATTATATAATAAGGATGGAAAGTATTTACAATAGAAAAAAGGGTGTATCGAATTTTTTACGATACACCTTTTATTTTTAACAACTCACTTTCCATTCTATTAAGGCCTTAGCTAATTGATCAGGGCAAGAAGTTTCTTTAATTCCGCATTTAATTCCTCTTAATTTTTCAATTGCCATATCAACATCCATATTTTTAACTAATGCACCAATACCTAAAAGATTTCCTGCACAGCCACCAATGAAATTTACAGATTGTATTTTATTATCTTCAATTTCAATATTTATAGTAGTGGAACAAACACCTTGAGTTTTATATGAAAACATATTAACTTTCACTCTCCTTATTATTAATAAAAATAAACTAATATTTTTATTATAGTAGTATTTTGTCAAGAAATAAAGATATTAGAAAAAAATAGTAGTACCATTAATATCTTTTGAGAATATATTATAAATACAAGAATGATTATCCAAGGGGGGAGAAAGAGATGAAAAAATCAATTATTATATGTAATACAGGATCAAATACATTAAGTAAAATTGATGTTGAAAATTTAGGGATTGAAACTTTGAATTTATCTCTAGAAGGGAAAGAGATAGGACCTCATGGATTGTCATTATACGATAAAAAAATCGTAGTAGCCAACAATTATAGTAATACTATATCATTAATAGATGCAGATAAATTTAAAGAAGAAGAAAATATATATATAGGAGCACATCCAAATGATTTAGCAATTTACAATAATAAGCTATATGTCTTATGCGGTGAAGCAAATTCTCTTATAATATATGACTTGTTTAAAAGAGACATTGATTTAGAACTACCAATGGGAGTATTTCCTCATAGTATAGTATTTTTTCATGAAAAAAATAGAGCATTTATAAGTAATATGGGTGATGACACTATATCAATAATTGATTGTATTGAAAATAAAGAGATAAAAAGAATAAAATGTAATAAATATCCGACTAAAATAGTCATATCTAATAACAGAAAGCATTTATATATATGTGAAAGTTATATAGGTTATGCTACAAGCGGAAGTATATCTATAATATCCTTAGAAGACTTATCTTTAAAAGCAACTATAAAAGTAGGGAATGGTCCAGTTGATTTTTGGGAAGAAGAAGGATATATTTATGTTTCTAATTTTGTAGAAGGATCCATTAGTGTTATTAATGTAAATAAATTAAAAGAAGAAAGTAAAATATTTATTTCAGGTATGCCAAGAGGAATTATTAAAGTTAATGAAAAAATTTTTGTTGGAGATTATCTAAATGGAAAATTGAAGGTTATTGATTTAAAAGGTAGGATGATAAAAAACATAGCAATAGGAAAAGAACCTAATGCTATGCTTTTAGTTAAGAATCTTCACTAAATAACATATTTATTATATTATTATAAATATTTGATGGATTATCTTTCCATTTATTGCAAAGGAGAATAGCTTGTTTTTTCGTTGGAACTGTTAGTTTTAATTCCATAAGCACACCTTCATTTTCTATAGCTTTTAGGTGTACTAAAAAATTATCATTATTATCAAGTGTATAATCACTATGTATAGTAAGCTCTTTTTTTATAAGTTCTAATTTTTCTGTTATATATTGTTGTACAATTGAAATCTTTGAAGGGGATATTCTATCTTTAAATAAAGTTAGAACAGTATCTCCTTTTTTTGTTAAGCATAATAATTTCTTATCATTATTCTCTTTGTAAACAACAAAATCAGCACTTTCTAATTCAGATAAATATTGTTGAAGTGTGAAGTAATTAATAAAATTATTTTGAAGTACTATTTCTGTTAACTGAGTATTAGATATCGGGTCTTTTATTGCTTTTAATACATAGAGTATTAATAATTTATTCTCCGCTAATTCTGCTGAACTTTCGTACATAAACTAAACCCCCATGATCGTTTAAATAATATATATATTATATCATAAAATATGATTTATTGAATATAGTTAATATTAATAATAATTAAGTAGAATGAAAAATTATAAAATATAAGGAGAGTTTAGGGATGAAATGGAGAAAAACACGGATATTTTTGGATTTAATTTTAATAATTATAGTAATTTTCATATCAATAGAGTCTAATAAAAATGTAAATGCTATTTGTGTAAATCTATATGAACATCCTATATATTCTGTTGATATAGAAGAAAAAGCAATTAGTCTAACTTTTGATATAAATTGGGCGGAAAAGGATAATCTTCAAAGCATATTACAAATATTAAATAAATACAATGTAAAAGGAACATTTTTTATAATGGGGGGATGGGTTGATTATAGTAGTGAAAACGTTGAAAAGTTAAAGAAAATTAAAGAAGGGGGGCATGAAATAGGTAATCATAGTTATAAACATCCTGATTTTGCAAAGATAAGTGAATTAAAAATAGAAGAACAGCTTAAAAAGACAGATGAAACTATAGAAAATAACATAGGAGAAAAAACTAAACTTTTTAGGTTTCCTAGTGGGTCATACAATAAACAAGCAATTCAAAAAGTAAAAAGTTTAGGGTATATTCCAATTCAATGGAATGCGGATTCTGTTGATTGGAAAGAATTAGGACAAGAAAGTGAATATAATAGAGTTATGAAAGGGGTAGCGCCAGGAGCAATAGTACTTTTTCATAATAATGCAAAATATACTCCAAACAATTTGGAGAGAATTATAAAAGAGTTAAAAACTCAAGGATATGAATTTAAAACAGTAGGAAATTTAATATATTCTGATGAATATTATATAGACGAAAATGGTATTCAGCACAAAAATAAATAATAAAGATTGAAAATAAACCAGGATTTGTATTATAATGGTAATAAGTGCTAGTGGGAGTACTGTTTACCAAATTATTAACAGTAGAGAGAGGGGTAACAATGGATAATTTAATGTTAAATAACAAGATTTATCTAGAAGGTAAAATAGCATCTGGATTAGAATATAGCCATGAAATGTATGGGGAGGGTTTTTATACTTTTAATTTAGATGTTATGAGATTAAGTGATTCGGTTGATAGGTTAAATATAACTATATCAGAAAGATTAATTGCAAATATTGATTTAAGTATTGGAACAGAAGTTATTGTTGATGGTCAATTAAGATCATACAATAAATTTATAGATGGATCTAATAAACTTATACTTACTGTTTTTGCAAGAAATATAGAGCCATGTTTAGAAAGAAGTAAAAACCCAAATGAAATATTCTTAGATGGTTATATTTGCAAAGAACCAGTTTACAGAACAACACCTTTTGGCCGAGAAATTGCAGATGTATTACTTGCTGTAAATAGAGCATATAATAAATCTGATTATATTCCAACAATTGCATGGGGAAGAAACTCAAGATTTTGTCAAAGCTTAAATGTTGGAGATAATATAAGAGTATGGGGTAGAGTTCAAAGCAGAGAGTATCAAAAGAAAGTTTCTGATACTGAAACTATAAAGAAAATTGCTTATGAAGTATCTATATCAAAAATGGAAAAAGTAGAGGGTGACAATTCTTCAAACGAAGAAGGAGCAGTTTAAAATAATTAATATATAAATAAAAAGGGGATTTCTTAAATTAGAAATCCTCTTTTTATATGTATTATTTTCTTAAATCCTCTAATAATTGAGTTTTACCTTTTGTTTTATCATCAACTGATTTAATTATTTTTGCCGGAGAACCAGCAACAACAACGCCTTCAGGAACATCTTCTGCAACAACAGAACCAGCTGCAACAACAGAACCAGCACCAATTTTAACTCCTTCTAAAATAACAGAGTTAGCACCAATTAAAACATTGTCTCCTATTGTACAAGGTTCTTTACTTGGTGGTTCTAGGACACCAGCAACAACAGCGCCAGCACCAAGATGGACATTTTTACCTAGCTTACCACGAGCACCAATTACAGCGTTCATATCTACCATAGTACCATCACCTATCTCAGCACCAATGTTTATTACGGCACCCATCATTACTACAGCATTTTTTCCTATAGTTACTTTATCTCTAATAATAGCACCAGGCTCTATTCTAGCTTCCACTTCAAGTAAATCAAGCATAGGAATTGCAGAGTTTCTTCTATCATTTTCTAATCTAAAATGTTTTATAAGATGTTTATTATCTAATATGATTTTTGCTACTAAATCAGATTCTCCTATTAATATGTAAAAGCCATTTGCTCCATACCATTCAATATCATCCATTAAAGCATTGCTTAAATCTCCATTAACATATACTTTAACAGGAGTAGATTTTTTTGATTCTTTAATAAATCTAGCAATTTCATAAGGATCTGTTAAATTATAAGACAAGTATATCACCCTTTCATTAATTACAATTACTTTAATTATAATAAAAAAACAAGATAAATGAAAGAGAAACATTGAAAATAGAAAAGTTTGAATACTATTATTTAATAATGTAGAATGATTTATAAGAAAATAATAGATATACTATGTTATAGTATCAATATTTTAATAAATAATAATGTTAATATCAATGTTCATTTAAAACAGATCATAAAATAAAAGTAAAAAAAAGGAGAATAATGATGAATAATAGGGTAGAAAAAATACAAATTTCGGGAATAAGAAGATTTTATGAAAAAGTTCAAAAAGTTGAAGGTGCAATATCTTTAACAATAGGGCAACCGGATTTTAATGTTCCAATTGATATAAAAAAGGCAATGATAACTGCAATAGAAGAAGATAAAACTACATATACTTCTAATTCTGGTATTGAATCTTTAAGAGTGGAAATAAGCAAGTATTTAAAGAAGTTTAATATTAATTATAATAAGGAAGAAATATGTATAACAGTTGGTGGTAGCGAAGGGTTATATTCAGTATTATCTGCAGTTATTAATGAAGGTGATAAAATATTAATACCATCTCCTGCATATCCAGCTTATGAAAGCATATCTAATATAATAGGAGCTGATGTAGTAAATTATTCTTTAAATGATGATTTTACATTAAATATAGATGAAATTAAAAAAAATATAAAAGAACAAAATATTAAATACTTATTAATCTCATTTCCATCTAATCCCACTGGAGCAATACTATCTAAAGAAAACAGAGATGAATTAATAAAACTTATAAAAGAAACTAATATTACTGTAATAACAGATGAAATGTATTCAGCTATAATATTTGATGAATATTATTCTGTTGCTCAAGATGATGAAATATTAGAAAAAGTTATATATGTAAGTGGATTTTCAAAAATATTTTCAATGACAGGACTTAGAATAGGATATTTTGCATGCAAAAGTGAATTTATGAAAGAAATAATAAAAGTACATCAATATGCTGTTTCTTGTGCTCCATCTATAGTACAATGGGGTGCTTTAGAAGGATTAAAAAAATCACTTGATGATGTAGAGACGATGAGGAAATCTTTTGAACTAAGAAAAAAATATTGTATTAAAAGATTAAATGATATGGGGATAGAAGTTGTTGAACCTAAAGGAGCATTTTATATATTTCCATCAATTAAGAAATTTAATATGACATCAGAAGAATTCTGTACTAGACTTTTAAATGAAGAAAAGTTAGCTTGTGTTCCAGGAACGGCTTTTGGAAAATTAGGTGAAGGATACATGAGAATATCTTATTGCTATAGTAATGAAATTTTGTCACAAGCTTTTGACAGATTAGAAAAGTTTATAAAAAAGTTGTCTAAATGATTATCAACTATAGAATTTTTATGTTTATCGATAAGAAGAATAAATCTTAGTTTTATATATAGTTACTTAATATATTTTGCTTGTAATTAAAAGCTTTAATGGAAATTGAAAAAATAGTTAAAAATATTCTAACGTCAAATATTTATTTAAAATATTTGACGTTTTTTCAAAATATACTAAATTATCAAAAAAAACTAAAAGAAATATCAAATATAAGTAAAAAAAAAATTAACAATATGATTTATTAATAAATTCGTATTATTAATGTGTTAATTAATAGCCTTGAAAAGAGAGCATTGTTTGACAAAAACATAAAATATTATATAATTTAATAAATATTAATAAATAAAAATTAAAAAATGATATTAGTGTGTTGCAATAAGTACGCTATTATGTCGTTTATAAAAATAAGGGGGATAATATAATTATGAAAAAGAACAAACTTAAAAAGTTATTTGCTGTAACTTTAGCTTTAACTTTAGGGATATCAGTTTTGGCAGGTTGTGGCAAATCATCTACTAATACAGCAAAAGCAGATGGACAAGTTATGACTTATAACTTGAACGCAGATCCTAAAACTTTAGACCCAGCATTAAATAATGCAGTTGATGGGGCAATAATGCTAGTAAATACATTTGAAGGTCTATGTAAATTAGATGAAAATAATAAAGCTATTCCAGGAGTAGCAGAAAAATGGGATGTTTCAGATGATGGAACAGTATATACATTCCATTTAAAAGATACTAAATGGTCAAATGGAGAGACTGTTACAGCTCAAGACTTTGAATATGCATGGAAGAGGGTAATAAATCCTAAAACAGCAGCAGAGTATGCATATCAAATGAGTTATTTAAAAAATGCTACTGAATATAATCAAAACAAAGATGTTGATGGAGATGGTAAAGTAGCTACAGCAGATGAAGTTGGTGTTAAAGCTATTGATGATAAGACATTAGAAGTAACTTTACATGAGGCATGTCCGTACTTTTTAGAATTAACATCATTTCCATGCTACTTCCCAGTCAACAAAGCTTTAGTTGAATCAAATCCAACTTGGGCAAATACGGCTGAAACATATGTATCAAATGGTCCTTTTAAAATGACTAAATATGCAATAAAGGATGAAATAGTATTAGAAAAGAATGAAAATTATTATGATACAAAGAATGTTAAACTTGATAAACTTAATGTAAAATTAGTTACAGAAGAAACTTCTGCCTGGGCAAGTTATCAATCAGGTGAATTTGATATGGTAGATGTTGTTCCATTATCAGAGATTCAAACTGCTGTTAAAGATGGTAGTGCTAAAATATTTGAACAATTAGGAACTTATTTCTATTGTGTAAATGTATCTGAAAAAGCTAAAACTGTAAATCCAGAAGCAGCAAAAGCATTATCAGATGCAAAGGTAAGAAAAGCTTTAGCTTTAGCTATTGATAGACCTTCATTAGTTAAAAATGTTACTAAAGCTGAACAAATACCAGCATATAGCTTTGTTCCAGAAGGTATTTTAGATAAAGATGGAAAAGACTTTGCTAGTAAAGAGTATTTCAAACCAGAAGGTAATGTTGAAGAAGCTAAAAAATTATTAGCTGAAGCAGGATATCCAAATGGTGAAGGATTCCCAGCGATAGTATTAACTTTTAATCCAGAAAAAGGACATGGAACTATTGCTCAAGCAGTACAAGATATGTGGAAAAATAATTTAGGTGTAAATGTAGAGCTTCAAAGTCAAGAATGGAAAGTATTCCAAACAACTAGAGATAATAAAGATTATTTAATTGCTAGACATGGATGGGTTGGAGATTATGTTGATCCTATGACATTCTTAGAAATGTGGATTAGCACTTCTGGACAAAATAATGCAGGATATAATAATCCTAAATATGATGAATTAATAAAGAAATCAAAGACAGAAAAAGACGATGCTAAGAGAATGGAAATATTACATCAAGCTGAAAATATATTAATGGAAGATATGCCAATAATTCCAGTATATTATGAAACTCAAGCAAAAGGTGTAAAAGATTATGTGAAAGATGTTAGAGTTTCACCATTAGGATTTATATATTTTGATAAAGCTTATATAGACGGAAAGTAGTTTTATTATTGAAATTGCTTCAAATGTATATGGATTCTAATCTATATACATTCTGAAGCAATTTTTAATTCTTTAGGAGATTATAAAAATCTTAAATATAAAGATATCGTACATAATTTTTATTTGTTTATATATATTTGAGAAAAATAGTAGTTTATTATTTAACAATGTCGTTTTTATATAATTGCAATCTATTTTATTTTATATAATATCAATATTTTTAATGGAAATTAATTAGCAAAAAGCAATATTATTAACGATATATCAGTGAAAAACTATATATATTAATATAAAAATAAAAAAACAAGAAAATAAAATTACATTAATAAAAAAATATGTAAAAAAATATGTAATCAACATTTAAAAATACAAGTGTTTTTGAACGAAATACAGGCTTAGAGGAGGATAGAATATATGGAAAATATATATTAAATTATTAATTAATCAATAGAAATGGTTCTAATTTATTGACAAAAATTAATATTATTATATAATTATTAAATAAATTGATATGATTATAAATATCGAATTTTGTAAAAAGGGAGAGGGAAAAATGCTAAAATACATTGGAAAAAGATTATTAGCAAGTATATTAACAATATGGGTTGTCATAACTTTAACATTCTTCCTTATGAGACTTATGCCAGGTGGGCCTTTTGATAGTGAAAAATTAACACCTGAAATTAAAGCTAATATGGAAGCAAAATATGGAATGGACAAACCATTAGGAGAGCAATATGCATTGTATATGAAAAACCTAGTTAAAGGGGATCTTGGTGAATCAATGGTATTTAAAGGAAGAAGAGTATCAGAAACAATATCATATTCATTCCCAGCATCTGCAAAAATTGGTTTAGTGAGTGTGGCTTCATCAGTTCTTGTAGGAGTAGGATTAGGGATAGTAGCAGCATTAAAAAAAGGTACATGGGCAGATTCACTTATCATGCTCTTAGTTACTTTAGGAATTACTATACCAAGTTTTGTAATAGGAGCTGTATTAATTTATTTCTTAACTGTTGAGCTTAGATTATTACCAGCAACAGGATTTAGTAGTTGGAAGCACTATATAATGCCAGTAATAGCATTATCACTAGGATCAATGGCTTTTATTACAAGACTTACAAGAAACAAATTATTGGATGTGTTAAAATCTGATTATATAAGAACAGCAAAAGCTAAAGGATTAAGTAAAAGAAAAGTTATATTAAAACATGCACTTAGAAATTCATTAATACCAATAGTAACTTATGTTGGACCATTAATAGCAAGTATTTTAACTGGTAGTTTCGTTGTAGAAAAAATATTTGCAATTCCTGGATTAGGTAATGAATTTGTTCAATCAGTTACAAATAGAGATTACACTATGTTACTTGGAGTTACAGTATTTTTTTGTACTTTACTTATAATGTTCAACTTTATAGTTGATATTATGTATGTAGTAATTGATCCAAGAATAAAATTAGAAGATGCAGAAGTTTAGTAGGGAGGAGAAAAAAAGTTATGGAACAAGAAGTTAATTTAGAAAAGGACTTATTTACTCCTCTAACTGAAGAAGAAAAAAAGATAGAGGTTATTGTAAGACCAAGTATTGGTTATTGGAAAGACGCATGGAACAGACTTAAGAAGAATAAAATGGCTATAATATCTTTAATTGGAATAATAATTATTACAGCAGCAGCAATTTTAGTTCCTATGACATCACAATATACTTATGATTCAAATTCTTTATCTGCTGTTAATTTAAAACCATCAGCAGAACATTGGTTTGGAACAGATCAATTAGGTAGAGATATATTTGTAAGAGTATTTTTTGGTGCTAGATATTCATTAATGATAGGTGTAGCAGCAGCATTTATTAATTTATTTATAGGTGTATTATATGGTGGTATAGCAGGATTTTGCGGTGGAAAAATAGATAATTTAATGATGAGAATCGTTGATGTATTATATTCAATCCCATTAATAATATATGTAATCATTTTAATGACTATATTAAATAAACCAGGAAGTGGTGGTAGTGGTCTTTCAACTATTATATTAGCACTTTCAATATCTTATTGGATTGGAATGGCAAGAATAGTAAGAGGAGATGTTTTACAATTAAAACAACAAGAGTTTGTTCTTGCAGCAAAAGCTTTAGGAGCATCTAATACTAGAATACTTATAAGACATTTAATACCAAACTGTATTGGATCAATAATGGTTACATTGACTTTGCTTATACCACAAGCGATATTTACAGAAGCATTTTTAAGCTTCATAGGATTAGGACTTGTTCCTCCTAAAGCATCTTTAGGAACTTTAGCTAATGAAGCAATGAAAGCAATATATCAATATCCTTATCAATTGCTATTCCCAGCATTAGCAATTTGCTTAATAATATTAGCATTTAATCTTTTCGGAGATGGATTAAGTGAAGCACTAGATCCTAAGAATAAGAGATAGGAGGAAGATATAATGGAAAGACTATTAGAAGTAAAAGATTTAAAAACTTCCTTTAAAACTAATGTAGGAGAAGTGCATGCAGTAAGAGGTGTTTCTTTTTACTTAGATAAAGGAGAAGCTTTAGGTATAGTTGGAGAATCAGGTTGTGGTAAAAGTGTTACTATGATGTCAATTATGAGATTACTTGCTGACAATGGAAAATTAGCAGGTGGAGAAATTGAATTTGATGGTAAAGATTTATCAAACATAAAAGAATCAGAAATGGAAAGTATAAGAGGAAATGATATTGGAATGATATTCCAAGATCCTATGACATCATTAAATCCTGTTTATACTATAGGAGATCAATTAACAGAACCATTAATGAAACATACTGGTATGAGTAGATCAGAAGCTAAACAAGAAGCTATAAAAATGCTTAAATTAGTAGGAATACCGAGCCCAGAAAAAAGAATAAAACAATATCCACATGAATTTTCAGGTGGTATGAGACAAAGAGCTATGATTGCAATGAGTTTAATTTGTGAACCAAAACTTATAATTGCTGATGAACCAACAACAGCATTAGATGTTACAATTCAAGCACAAATTTTAGATTTAATGAAGGAGTTAAAAGAAAAACTTAATACTTCTATTATATTAATTACTCATGATTTAGGAGTTGTTGCTGATCTTTGTTCAAGAATTAATGTAATGTATGGTGGAATTGTAGTTGAAACAGGTACTACAGAAGATATATTTTATAGAGGAAAACATCCTTATACTTGGGGTCTTTTACGAAGTGTACCAAATCCTAAGGAAAACTCTAAAGAAAAACTTAGACCAATTGAAGGACAACCACCAGATTTATTAAAACCACCAGTAGGATGTCCTTTTGCAGCTAGATGTGAATATGCAATGAAGGTTTGTCTTCAAAAACAACCTCCACAATTTGAAATAGGAGAAAATCATAAGGTATCATGCTGGCTATGCCATGAAAATGCTCCTAAAGTAGAGTCACCTATAAAGAGGAGGGAAGAATAATGGAAAAAGATAAAGAAGTAATTTTAGAAGTAAAAGATTTATGTAAATACTTCCCTGCTAGCAAAGGTTTATTCAAAGGAAAAAGTTATGTTAAAGCTGTTGATAGAGTTTCTTTTACAATAAATAAAGGGGAAACTTTAGGACTAGTAGGAGAATCAGGTTGTGGTAAAACAACTACAGGAAGAACAATATTAAAATTATACAATCCAACAGCAGGAAAGATAATTTTTAAAGGAAAAGATATTACTGATTACTCAGTAAAAGATATGATATCTTTAAGAAAAGATATGCAAATGATTTTCCAAGATCCATATGCATCATTAGATCCAAGAATGACAGTAGGGGATATTATAGGAGAAGCTATTGATATTCATGGATTATATAAAGGTGAAGAAAGAACTAATAGAATAAGAAGTCTTTTAACTAAAGTAGGTCTTGCTAGTGATCATATAAACAGATATCCACATGAATTTTCAGGTGGACAAAGGCAAAGAATAGGTATTGCTAGAGCATTGGCAGTTCAACCATCTTTAATTATATGTGATGAACCAATATCTGCACTTGATGTTTCAATTCAGGCTCAAGTTATAAATATGCTTGAAGAGCTTCAAGAAGAGTTAGGATTAACTTATCTTTTTATAGCACATGACCTTTCAATGGTTAAACATATATCAACTCATATTGGAGTTATGTATTTAGGTAGAATGGTTGAAAAAGGAGAAAGTAATGCAGTATACTCGGAGTCAATGCATCCATATACTCAAGCACTTCTTTCAGCAGTGCCAATACCTGACCCTGATGAAGCTAAGAATAATCAAAGAATAATATTAGAAGGAGATATACCATCTCCAATTGATCCACCTCCAGGATGTAGATTTGAAGGTAGATGTAGATATGCTAAACCAATTTGTAGTGAAATTGATCCTGAATTAAAAGAAGTTAAGCCAGGACATTTTGTAGCATGTCATTTATATGATTAATAAATATCTTTAATTAGATATTTATAATAAAATAGGATTATAAGTTTTCAGGTGAAGTTAAAAAGCTTCATCTGAAACTTAAAGTCCTTATCTAGGGTGCTGCAATCGTTATCTTTTTGCTTATTATGGAAGTAAATAATGATTGTTAGTTTGCAAGATAAATTTGACAGAATTGTTAAGGGGGAAATTTTTAATGAAAACTAGTAAAATTAAAAAGTTGTGTGCAATAACATTGGCATTAACTTTAGGTTTTTCAACTTTAGTAGGCTGTGGTGGAGGATCAAGTAAGAATGATCCTAATGCACAAATTATAACTTATAATTTAAATGCAGATCCTAAAACTTTAGATCCAGCATTAAGTGAAGCTGTAGATAGTGCAACTATTATAGTAAATGCATTTGAAGGATTGTATAAATTAGATGAGAATAACAAGGCTATTCCTGGAATTGCTGAAAAATGTGATGTTTCAGAAGATGGAACAGTTTATACTTTTCATTTAAGAGATGGTGTTAAATGGTCTAATGGAGAATCAGTTACAGCAAATGATTTTGAATATTCATGGAAGAGAGTATTAAATCCAGCAACAGCATCAGGATATGCATTCCAAATGTCATATATCAAAGGTGCAGAAGCTTATAACCAAGGAAAAGGAACCGTAGAAGAAGTAGGAGTTAAAGCAATTGATGATAAAACTTTAGAAGTAACATTAGCTGCTCCATGTCCATATTTCTTAGATTTAACAGCATTTACTTGTTATTTACCAGTAAATAAGGCTACAGTTGAAGCTAATAAGGATACTTGGGCTCTTAATGCTGAAACTTACGTTTCAAATGGACCTTTCAAGATAACTAAATATGGTATGAAAGATGAAATAGTATTAGAAAAGAATGAAAATTACTATGATATTAATAATATAAAACTTGATAAGTTAGATGTAAAATTAGTTACTGAAGATACATCTGCTTGGGCTAGCTTTAAAACAGGTGATTTTGATATGGTAGATATTGTGCCAACATCAGAAATAGAAGGAGCATTAGCAGATGGAACAGGAAAGAACTTCCCATTACTAGGAACAGGATTTTATGTAATAAATGTTTCTGATTCAGTAAATGCAATTGATCCTAATGCTACAAAAGTATTACAAGATAAAAGAGTTAGAAAGGCTTTAAATCTTGCAATAGATAGACCTTCAATAATTAAAAATATATTAAAAGGTGGTCAAACACCAGCAACAGGATTTGTAGCACAAGGAATTAAAAACCCAGATGGATCAGATTTTGCTGATAAAAAATACTTTAAAGCAGAGGGTGATTTAGAAGAAGCTAAGAAATTATTAGCAGAAGCTGGATATCCAAACGGAGAAGGATTCCCTAATCTTGTAGCACTTATTAATCCAACTAATCCAAATGGAGATATTGCTCAAGCGCTTCAAGATATGTGGAAAACTAATTTAGGAATTAATGTTGAACTTCAAAGTCAAGAATGGAAAGTATTCCAAACTACAAGAACTGCAAAACAATATGAAATTGGATTCCATTCTTGGGTAGGTGATTATATAGATCCAATGACATTCTTAGATATGTGGGAAAGTACATCAGGCCAAAACTGTGCAGGATATAATAATCCAGAATATGATAAGTTAATAAGAGCTGCAAAGGTTGAACAAGATCAAACTAAGAGATTTGAAATGTTACATCAAGCAGAAGATATATTAATGGAAGATATGCCTGTAATACCATTAAATTATCAAGTTAAAACTAAAGGGATTAAAGACTATGTAAAAGGTGTTAAAGTATCACCATTAGGATTCATATACTTTGATAAGGCATATGTAGAAGGAAAATAAAATTTAAATAAAAAAGAGGGGATTTTAAAAATCTCCTCTTTTTTGAATTTAAATATCCAAAAGAATTATTTAGTTATACCGATAACGTCATCCATAGTGTATAAACCTGGATTTGATATATTACCCATGTATTCACAAGCTTTTAAAGCTCCAATAGCAAATACTTCTCTAGAAATCGCTTTATGAGATAATTCTATTACCTCTCCAACTCCAGCAAAGATTACATCGTGATCTCCAACTATAGAGCCACCTCTAATAGCATGAATACCTATTTCATTCTCTTCTCTTTTAGATGCTCCAGAACGTCCATAAACGAATTTTGTTTCATCATTTATAGATTCCTTTATTGTATCTGCAAGTAAAACTGCAGTACCACTAGGAGAATCTACTTTTTGATTATGATGTTTTTCTATGATTTCAATATCATAATTACCATAAAGAAGAGGTGTTACTTTTCTTAATAGAGAATTTATTAAATTTATTCCAAGAGACATATTAGCAGAACGGAATAATGGAAGAGTTTTACTCTTTTCCTCTATTAAAGTTAAATCTTCATTAGAAAATCCAGTTGAACAGATTACTAAAGGTTTCTTAGTTTTTTCAGTTAGATTTAATAATCCTTTTAAAGCACCAGCTCTTGAGAAATCTAATAGTACATCATAATCTAGATCTAAGTCTTCAGGCGTTTCAAATATAGGATAAGATGTTTCATGAGGGAACTTATCTATACCAGCAATAATTTTTAAATTATTAAATTTGCTAGCACATTCAGTTATGACTTTACCCATTTTGCCACAGCAACCGTTTAATACTATTTTTATCATTTAATCACCTTATATTAATTTATTTTCCTTTAAAATAGTCTTTAATGTTTCTAAATTACTATCTTCCATTTCGCATAGTGGAAGTCTTAAAGAGCCAACTTCAAATCCCATAAGATTCATAGCTGTTTTTACAGGAATAGGATTTGTTTCTATAAATAAAGCATTTGTTAATTTCAATCTGTTTAATTGAATGTCTAAAGCTTCATTAAATTTTCCTTCTAAACACTTTTTGGTAAGTGTGTGAACTTCATTTGGTATAACATTAGCTGAAACTGATATAACGCCTTTGCCTCCAAGAGACATTATTGGAACTATTTGATCATCATTACCAGAATAAATATCTATTTTATCTTTACATAATGATTTCATTTCCATAATTTGGCTTATATTACCACTTGCTTCTTTTATAGCAACTACATTATTTAACTCTGCTATTTGTACTAAAGATTTAGGTGTTATATTTACACCAGTTCTACTTGGTACATTATAAAGAATTATAGGAATATTTACAGAATCATTTACTGCCTTAAAATGCTTAAATAATCCTTTTTGTGAAGTTTTATTATAATAAGGAGTAATTACAAGTATAGCATCAACTCCAACACTTTCAGCGTATTTACTCATTTCAATAGCAGAAACAGTGTTGTTTGAGCCAGTACCAGCAATTACTGGTATCCTTTTATTTATTGTATCAACTGCAAATTTGATTACAGCTTTTTTTTCGCTTTCTGTCATAGTAGTTGCTTCACCAGTAGTTCCACAAATAATTATAGAATCTGTTCCTTCTTTAACGTGCCATTCTAATAAATCCTGTAATTTATCATAATCTATTCCGTTATCATTAAAAGGAGTAACAAGTGCTACACCAGAACCTTCAAATACTGACATTAAAATTCCTCCATTTTTAATTGTTAGATTGGATCATTATTTCAGCAATTTGAATAGCATTAAGAGCTGCTCCTTTTCTTATATTGTCTCCAACAACCCATAGGTTTAAGCCATTATCAATACTAAAGTCCCTTCTGATTCTACCAACATAAACATCATCTTTTCCTGATACCATAAGAGGGGTAGGATATTTTAATTCTCTTACATCATCATATACAGTTACACCATTAGTGTTTCTAAATAATTCAAAAATATCTTCCACTTCAAATGGAGAATTTAATTCTACATTTATACTTTCACTATGCCCATTTAATACAGGAACTCTAGCTGTAGTAGCTGTTATTCTTAAATCAGGACAATTAAGTATTTTTCTTGTTTCATTAATCATTTTTTCTTCTTCTTTAGTGTATCCATTATCTAAAAAGACATCTATATGAGGTAAAACATTACCTGCTATAGGATAAGGAAATTTTTTTGGTGCAATTCCTTTAACGCCATCTTCTAAATCTTTTATGGCTTGAATTCCGGCACCTGATACGGCTTGATAAGTTGAATATACTATTCTTTTGATTCCATATTTATCATTTAATGCTTTCACTATAGGCATAGCCTGTATAGTAGAGCAGTTTGGATTAGCAATTATTCCTTTATGAAGTTTTATATCTTCAGGATTTACCTCTGGTACTATTAAAGGTACCTCAGGGTCCATTCTCCAAGCACTACTATTATCAATCACTACAGCTCCATATGAAGCAAATATAGGTGCAAATTCTTTACTAGCATCTCCACCTGCTGAAAAAAGTGCATAGTCTATTTTTTTACTTTTTATATTCTTTTCACATGTTTCTTCAACAATAAAATCCTTTCCTTTAAACTTTAAAGTTTTTCCTTCGGATCTTTTAGATGCAAAAAGATATAAATTTTTTACTGGAAAATCTCTTTCTTCTAGAATTTCTAAAAATTTTCTTCCTACATTTCCAGTAGCCCCAACTATTGCGACATTATACACATTAATCCCTCCTAATTATTTTTATAAGTATAATTTATTTTAAAAAATTATCTAATATACAAATACTATAGTTAAATATAATGAAAATATCAAGTGCATGTATAAAATAAGTGAAAATTTTTCATATAATAGCTATGTTTTATACATACTAATAGTATATTCAGAACATATTATTAGTGAATAATGATATAAAACAAATTAAGAAAATAATATACACTTTATTAGATATTATATAGTCTTAATAATTTGTTTTTTGAAAGGAGTGCGTAACTGTGAGTGGTACACCATTAAAAAAAATAATAAAATCCAAAATAAAATCTAATAAAGAACTTACTGAAGCAGAAAAAATGAGGGAAAAATTAAAATATGAAATTGCAGAAGAACTTGGCTTAAGTGATAAAGTTGATAAAGAAGGTTGGGGTGGACTTTCTGCAGAAGAGACAGGTCGTATAGGAGGTCTTATGACAAAAAGAAAGAAAATACTTAATATGCCAACTAATAATCAAATATTACAAAATTTAAATTATAATAAGAAAATATAATTTAAAGTATAAAATCTATATGGCTATAGTCTAATATTTATATGTAGTAAAGGAAATATATATGATAATGTGATTATATTCTATTAAAGTTGACGAATTACTTATTAAGATATAATATAATTGTTGGAAATATATATGATATTTTAAGGATGGGTAATATTTATGGCTTATGGCGAATTTGCAAATATTTATGATAAGTTAATATATGAAGATATAAATTACGACTTAGTAGGCAATAGAATTATAGAACTATGTAAAGAAAATAATATAAAATATGAAGACTACTTAGATTTAGCATGTGGGACAGGTAATGTATCAATAAATGTAGCTACATATTTTAAAAATACATATGCTGTTGATTTGTCAGATGATATGTTAAATATAGCATTTGATAAATTCAAAAAAAATAAAATTAAAGCAAAAATAATATGTCAAGATATGTGTGAGCTATCATTAAATCATAAATTTGATTTAATAACATCTGTTCTTGACTCTACAAATTATTTAACAGAATATGATGAGTTAATAAGTTATTTTAATAGAGTACATGAACATTTAAAAGATGACGGAATATTTATATTCGATATAAATTCTTATTACAAATTATCAACTATATTAGGTAATAATATTTATACATATAATTCAGATGATGTATTTTATACATGGGAAAACGTATTTGAAGAAGAAGTACTTAATATGTTTTTAACTTTTTTTGTTAAAAGTAAAGAAGAATTATACGAGAAATTTGAAGAGCAACACATAGAAAGAGCTTATAAAGAGGTTGAATTAGAAAAAGCTTTAAAAGACTGTGGTTTTAAATTAGTAGGTAAGTTCGATAGTTACAGTAATAAATCTGTATTTAAAGAAAGTGAAAGAATAGTTTATGTTGTAAGTAAATAATGGAGGGCGATATTTATATGAAAGATAAAATAGTTAGAGCAACGGCTAAAAATGGGATGGTTAGAATAATAGGAGGAATCACTACAAACTTAGTTGATGAGGGTAGTAAGATTCACGAATGTACTTCAGTTGCAGCAGCAGCGTTAGGAAGAATGCTTACTGCAGGAACTTTAATGGGAACTACATTAAAAAGTGAAAAAGAGTCTTTAACTTTAAAGATAAATGGTGGAGGAGAAGCAAAAGGAATAACAGTTACTGCACATAATGATGCAAGTGTGAAGGGTTTTATAGGGAATCCATATGTTACTAGGGAATTAAACGCTAAAGGAAAGTTAGATGTTGGTGGTGCTATAGGTAAGGATGGACTTTTATATGTAATTAAAGACTTAGGTTTAAAAGAACCATATGTAGGTCAAGTTCCAATATATAGTGGGGAAATAGCAGAAGACTTTGCTTATTATTTTACAGTATCTGAACAAACACCATCAGCAGTATCTTTAGGAGTGCTAGTGGATAAAGATATATCTATAAAAGCAGCAGGAGGATTTATAGTTCAAATGATGCCTGATGCAGATGAACTTTTAGCTGATTTAGTAACATATAGATTAGAAGAGATACCACCTATAACTACACTTATATCAGAAGGAAAAAGTATAGAAGAAATATTAGAATTTATATTTGAGGGCATGGATTTAAATATACTAGATTCTATTGAACCTAAATATAGATGTGATTGTTCAAGAGATAAAGTAGAGAAAGCATTAGCATCTATAGGTAAGAAAGAGTTGCAAGAAATATATGATGATGGTAAAAATGAAGAAATAGTATGTAATTTTTGTAACACTAAATATGCATTTACAACTAAAGATATTGGTGAGTTATTAAATTCTACAAAAAAATAATAGTAAAATTTACAACTAAATTATAATCTTAAGCAGTAAGTAATAAAAATGTACTTTGACTTTTAAGTTAAAGTACATTTTTTATATTAGAAAAATATTAATATAGGAACAGAAAAAAAATAAAATCATATTATTAATAGTGGATGTGATAAATTTACAAATTAGGTTTAAAGCACAAGTAAGCTACCTCTATCTATTAATTTACCTTTTCTTAAATAAATAGGAGAAACATCATATTTATATAAAAACTTATTCACTTCATTTCCCCACGTATAATGACTTAATTCACCAAAGAAAGCTATCTTATTATCAGAAATTAGCCCTCCAGTACCTCCAATAAATCCATAATTTAAATTTGGAAGAAGTATATCACCCGGAGGAAGCAAAAGGACATCAAAATCATAATTTATTAGTGTGGAATAAATTCCTACATCACTTGTTATAAGTGCTTTGTTTCTAACAGGTAGTACAGAGCATTTTGTATATCCTTGAGATACATTGATATTTAACTTAGATGATTGAGAATTTAAGAGAGTATTGTCACTATATTTTAAGTTGTGAATAAAATAATCATCTAAAATTAAAGAATTTAAAATAATATCTTTAGGGTATGTATTAGACAAGTTAGAATTTGAAAGAATATATTTTATATTCTTACTATCCAATAGTTTTATAAATTCTAAAGGGATATCTTTATGAATAATAATTTGATTTTCAGATGAATTGTTTAATATATTCATTTGAATATCAGGATGACCATTTATTGAGTCATATACATTATTAGATTTAGGAACTAAAATGGGTTCAATATTAAGTTTGTGTAAATTATTAATTTCTTCTTTTGTTGCTCTATAGTCAATAAAACAATACATAGTAATACTCCTTTAATATAGTAATTTATAATAAGAAATTACTACAAGATTAAAAAAAAAACAATAGGATATGAAAATCTAAAATTTAGTATTTTTATAAGTATAAGAGTTTTAAGTTTATTACATACTAATGTAAGAAGGGAGTGAAATCCATGCTTGTTTTGAAATTAGCTTATAATGATGAATTAGATTTTGTTGGTGAATTACAAGATTTAAGAGAATTGCTAAAGAAAAAAAATATAATAATAGGATTAGTAGAAAGCATAGAAGATAAGACTCATATTATAAAAATTATTTGTGAAGAAGAACATTATAATGAAAAGGTAAAAGATATTATTAATTTATATGTAAGTAATATTTTATATAAAGTTGTTATTGAAAATTATAGACAAAAAGAAATGTTTGAATTTTTAACAGAAAATTATTTTTTCTTAAAACAAGATGAAATATTAGAAATAGAAGATGATATTGTTAAAGTATTAGAATGTGAAAGTGGATTAAAAGATGGTAACTCTATTTATTATTTAAATAAGATGAACGGAATTATTGAAGAGATAAAAGATTGCATAAAAGAAAAGCAAGAAATTAATATAAATGGATTTATAACATTTAGAATGAAGAAACTTAGAGGCGATATAGAGAAAATAATACAAAAAGTAGTTGAAAATTATATTGTTGAAAAGGAGTATAAGGAATTTGTTAAGTTATTAAAGTATTTTGTTGATATACAAGATTGCAAGATAGAACTGATAGATATATCTATAGAAGAAAATGGTAACTATATAGTAACTGATAATTATGGAACAGATTTATTAAAAACATTTAAGGAAGAATTTTCGGATTGTAAGAAAATGAGCGATGTTAGTACAGAAGATATATTAATAAGTGGATTAATTACAAACACTCCTAAAAAAATAATAATTCATAATAAAGAGAATTCTATTAATAGAGAATTTTTAGATACTATTAATAATGTGTTTGAAGAGAGGGTCGAATATTGCACAGGATGCATGAAATGTGAAAATAAAAAAATAATAATAAAAAGTATTGACACATTATGAAATGCTTGATATAATTTAGTTCGTAAAGAAGAAACATAGCCGTTTCTCACCATACAGTTGTGAAGTACTAGTGTGGTTATATCTCTAGATTTTATCAATAGTGATAGTGTAAGACGGCTTATGGCCGTCTTTTATTATGTATAAAATTCCTCGGAGGTGAAAAGTATTAGTAAAGATTATTTTATTAATGAAGAGATAAGACAAAAAGAATTAAGAGTAGTTGCAAATGATGGAGAACAATTAGGTGTAATTTCTTCAAGAGAAGCTATGAGAATAGCAGAAGAACAAGAGTTAGATTTAGTTATGATTTCACCAAATGCAAACCCTCCAGTGTGTAAAATAATGGACTTTGGTAAGTTCATATATGAACAATCTAAAAAAGAAAAAGAAGCTAAGAAGAAACAAAAGGTTGTAAGTGTTAAAGAAGTAAGAGTAAGTCTTACAATAGAAGAACATGACATTGCTATAAAAGCAAAGAATGCCAGAAAATTCTTATTAGACGGAGATAAAGTTAAAATCACTGTTAGATTTAGAGGTAGAGAGATGGAATTGACTCATATTGGAGCAAGAATTCTTGATAACTTCGCAAAGAAATTGGAAGATGTCTGCCAAATAGAAAAGCATCCAAAAAAAGAAGGCAGAAACATGACAATGGTTTTAGGCCCTAAAAAGGGATAACTTGAGAGGAGGATTTTATTTATGCCAAAAATGAAAAGCCACAGAGGTGCAGCAAAGAGATTTAAGAAAACAGGTACAGGAAAGCTTAAGAGAGCGAAAGCATTCAAAAGCCATATATTAACAAAGAAGAGTCCTAAAACTAAGAGAAATCTTAGAAAAGGTGGATACGTATCAAAATCAGAAGAAAAAGTAATGAAAAAATTATTACCATATCTATAATTTGAAGAGGTTACAGGAGGTTTAAAGCATGGCAAGAGTAAAGAGAGCAAAAAACGCTCGTAAGAATCATAAAAAGGTTTTAAAACTTGCAAAAGGATACTACGGTGGAAAGAGTAAGTTATTTAAAACAGCTAACGAATCAGTAATTAGAGCATTAAGAAATTCTTATGTTGGAAGAAAGAATAAAAAGAGAGATTACAGAAGATTATGGATTGCTAGAATAAATGCAGCAACAAGAATCAATGGTCTTTCATATTCAAAATTCATGAACGGAATTAAATTAGCTGGTATCGATATAAACAGAAAAATGTTATCAGAAATCGCTATAAATGATGCAAAAGCATTTGCTGATTTAGTAGAAGTAGCTAAAAAACAATTAAACGCTTAATAAAATGCGACCTAGGTCGCATTTTTATTATATATTGAAAAATATTATAATATAAAAATTATTTATATATCTTTAGTTTACATAAAATTTATATTAAATAGGTAAAATAAAATGAAGTAATTTTAAATTAACCTTTTGAGGTGAGTATATGGGAAAAGTTCTGACAAAAAAATCAAGACTTAATGCAGTTCAAGTGCTATCTATAGGTTTTGCTATAGTTGTTTTAATAGGAGCACTTATATTAACTTTACCTATTTCTTCTGTCAGCGGTGAAAGTACAAATTTTATAGATGCCATTTTTACATCTACATCAGCAGTATGTGTTACTGGGTTAGTTACATTAGACACAGGAACTCACTGGAGTACTTTTGGTCAAGTTATAATTATAATGTTAATAGAAATTGGTGGCATGGGCTTCATGTCTTTTACTACATTTATTGCAATATTATTAGGAAAAAAGATAACTTTAAGGGATAGATTATTAATGCAGGAAGCTATGAACACTTTCAATATTGAAGGTTTAGTAAGAATGGTTCAATATGTTTTTGCATTAACATTTTCAGTTCAGTTTTTTGGCGCCTTATTATTATCAACTCAGTTCATACCGCAGCTTGGATTTTCAAAGGGATTATTTTATAGTATATTTCATTCTATTTCAGCATTTTGTAATGCAGGGTTTGATTTATTTGGAAATTTTAATAGTTTAACTGGTTATTCTAGTAATATAGTAGTAATATTAAGCATAAGTGCTTTAATAATAATTGGTGGTTTAGGTTTTACAGTATGGCTTGAAATATATAATTATAATAAAAGTTCTAAAAGATTATCTCTTAATTCTAAGGTGGTATTATTAGTTACTATATTTTTAATTATTTTTGGATTTATATGTATATTTTTATTTGAATATAAGAATATGCAAACTATAGGTGGGATGTCTTTTAAAGACAAAATATTAAATTCATTTTTTGCATCTGTATCTCCAAGAACAGCAGGATTTAATAGTATTTCTACTGATGATATGACGATGTCTGGTAAATTAATTACTATAATATTAATGTTTATAGGAGGATCATCGGGTTCAACAGCAGGTGGTTTAAAAACTGCTACATTTGGTGTTCTGATTTTAACAGTAATTTCTGTTTTAAAAGGAAGAGAAGATACTGAAGCATTTGAAAAAAGATTTTCAAAAGATTTAGTATATAAAGCATTTACTTTATTTTTTATTGCAATGATGCTTGTGATGATAGTGACAATGATTCTTACCATAGTGGAACCAAATCAATCTTTTATAAATTTACTTTATGAAGCAACTTCAGCTTTTGGTACAGTAGGATTAACTACTGGAGTAACGCAACAATTATCATTTACAGGAAAGATTGTAATAATGCTTACTATGTATTGTGGTAGAGTTGGTCCATTAACTGTAATTTTAGCATTGTTAAATAGAAAGAAAAAAAAGGGATATAGATATCCAGAAGGTAAGATATTGATAGGATAGGAGTGACTTAGTTTTGGTAAACAAACAATTTGTGGTGATTGGGTTAGGTCGATTTGGTGCTTCTGTTGCTAAGACTTTATATGACTTAGGAAATGATGTTTTAGTAATAGATAAAGACGAAGATATAATTCAAGATATTTCTGATAATGTAACTCATGCAGTTCAAATGGATTCTACTGATGAGAATGCATTAAGAACATTAGGACTTAGAAATTTTGATGTTGCAATTGTAACTATAGGATCTAATATACAAGCAAGCATTATGGCAACATTACTTGTTAAAGAATTAGGTGTTAAATATATAATTGCAAAAGCTAATAATAAGATACATTCTAAAGTTTTGTATAAAATTGGTGCTGATAGGGTAATATTACCAGAACAAGATATGGGGGTTAGAGTTGCTCATAATTTAGTTTCTTCTAGTATATTAGATTATATTGAATTATCTTCAGACTACAGTATAATGGAAATTGAAGCTTTAGATGAATGGGATGGAAAAAGTCTAAGGGAAATAAAATTAAGAAGTCAGTATGGAATAAATGTTATGGCAATTAAAGAAGGCGAAGATATAAATATATCACCTTCAGCTGATCACATTGTAAAAGCTAAAGATATAATAGTAGCTATTGGTTCAGCAGAAGATTTAAGTAAACTTGAGGGTATGATAGTAAGATTAAAATAATTGAGGTGTAGACTTTGATTTTTATTGAAAGTAAAGAAAATACTATATATAAAGAAGCTAAAAAACTCAAAGAGAGAAAAAATAGAAATAAAATTAATAAATATGTAATTGAAGGATTTAGACTTGTTAATGAAGCAATAAAAGCAAATTTAGATATAGATTATTTAATATTAACTGAAGTAGGGTATGAAAAATTAGATAATTATATAGATAAAAACAATATAGAAAATAAAAAGGTTTATTGTATTGCTGATAATTTATTTAAAGATTTAACATCAACAGAAAATCCTCAAGGAATAATTGCTATAGTTAAAATGGAGAATAAAAATCTAGATTTTCAAGGGGATTTTTATTTGTTTTGCGATAAAGTACAAGATCCAGGAAATCTAGGAACTATAATAAGAACTGCTCATGCAGCAGGTGTAAATGGAATAATATTATCTAAAGGAACTGTAGACATATATAATGAAAAAACAATAAGATCAACAATGGGATCATTGTTTTATATGCCTATATATTATGATGATGATTTTTCATTAATAAAATCATTGAAAAAAGATGGATTTAAATTAATAGTTACGTCATTAGAAAGTAGTAAAGATTTTTTTAAAGAAGATTTAAAAGGAAAGACTATACTTACAGTTGGCAATGAAGGAAATGGTGTATCTGATGAAGTGTTAGACTTAGCCGATAGAAGAGTTAAAATACCCATGCCAGGTGGAGCAGAATCTTTAAATGTAGCTATAGCGACATCCATTATAATTTATGAAAAAGTAAGACAAAATTTTAATTGAATTTTTAGTATTGAATTTTAATTAGTTTATTTGTATAATTATAGGGAATTAAATAATTATAAACTGTGAATGAGAGAGTAGATATTAGAAAGTTTTTAGGGAGAATAAGTCATAGACTGGAAGCTTATTTAAATGAAATAATGTTGAAGTTCACTCAGGAGTTCTAGCTGTGAAATTAAGTAGTAGCTAGCGGTCAATGCCGTTAAATTTTAAGTTGGATTCTTATAATATATTTTTATAAGTTTCAATTAGGGTGGTAACGCGGATAATTCGTCCCTTTTATAGGGGGACGATTTTTTATTGTACATAAAAATGTTTGAAAGGAGAAAAAACATGAAAGAAAAACTTAAAGAATT
This sequence comes from Clostridium aquiflavi, assembly GCF_031344075.1. Classification (NCBI taxonomy): domain Bacteria; kingdom Bacillati; phylum Bacillota; class Clostridia; order Eubacteriales; family Clostridiaceae; genus Clostridium; species Clostridium aquiflavi. Next base: position 53,474 of record NZ_JAVJAN010000009.1, on the reverse strand, counting down.
GCAAGAACTTGCATTAAAGCAAATTGAAAATTCAATGAAAAGTAATGAATTAGAAGAAATTAGAGTTAAGTTCTTAGGAAAAAAAGGGGAACTTACTACAATATTAAGAGGTATGGGGGCATTATCTGCAGAAGAAAGACCTTTAGTAGGAAAGCTAGTTAATGAAGCTAAAGCTAAAGTAGAAGAAAAATTAGAGACAGCAATAAAGAAAATAAAAGATAAAGAGAAAACAGAAAAACTTGCTAGTGAAACTATAGATATTTCACTTCCAGGTAAAAAGAAGGTTATAGGAAAGAGACATCCATTAGAATTAACACTTCAAAATATGGAAGATATATTTGTATCAATGGGATTTACAATTGAAGAAGGTCCAGAAGTTGAATATGATCACTATAATTTTGAAGCATTAAATATACCTAAAAATCATCCGGCTAGAAGTGAACAAGATACATTATATATAAATGATAATATAGTTCTTAGAACTCAAACTTCACCAGTTCAAGTTAGAACTATGGAAAATCAAAAGCCACCAATTAAGATGATTTCACCAGGTAAAGTTTATAGATCAGATTCAGTGGATGCAACACATTCACCTATATTCTATCAAATGGAGGGTTTGGTTATAGATAAAGGAGTTACTTTTGCAGATTTAAAAGGAACTTTAGAATTATTTGCTAAGAAGATGTTTGGCGATAAAGTTCAAACTAAGTTTAGACCACATCACTTCCCATTTACAGAACCATCAGCTGAAATGGATGCAACTTGTTTTGTATGTGGAGGAGAAGGCTGTAGAGTATGTAAAAATAGTGGATGGATAGAACTTTTAGGTTGTGGTATGGTTCATCCAAATGTACTTAGAAATTGTGGAATAGATCCAGAAGTATATAGTGGATTCGCTTTCGGATTTGGTGTTGATAGAATGGTAATGCTTAAGTATGGTATAGATGATATAAGATTACTATACGAAAGTGACATGAGATTCTTAAATCAATTTTAATAAAGAATTTAAAGGTAAATGAGGAGGAAAAAATATGAAAGTACCATTTAGTTGGTTACAAGATTATGTTGATATAAATGTTAGCCCTAAAGAATTAGGAGATAAATTAACTTTAACAGGATCACAATTAGAAGAATTAATAATTCAAGGTGATGTTATAGATAAAGTTGTTACAGGAAAAATTACTGAAATAGAAAAACATCCGGATGCTGATAAACTAAGCATTTGTCAAGTTGATATTGGAACTGAAACTATTCAAATAGTTACTGCTGCAACAAACATGAAAGAGCAAGACGTAGTACCAGTAGCTTTACATGGTTCAACATTGGCAGATGGAACTAAGATTAAAAAAGGTAAGCTTAGAGGGGTACCATCAAATGGTATGTTCTGTTCTGAAGAAGAACTTGGAATTGCAGGAGATGAACCCGTTCATGGATTAATGATTTTACCTACAGATACTAAACTTGGAGTAGAACTTAAAGAATTATTAAAGTTAAATAAAGCTATTTTAGATTTTGAAATAACTTCAAATAGACCTGATTGTTTAAGTATAGTTGGTATGGCTAGAGAAACAGCAGCAGCTTTAAGAACTACTTATAAGATGCCTAATTTAGAATATAAAGTTTCTGGTGAAGGCAATGTAGATAATGAACTAAAAGTTGAAGTAAAAGATGATTTGTGTTTAAGATACATGGCTAGAAAAGTTAAAAATGTAAAAGTGAAACCATCACCAGGTTGGCTTCAAGAAAGACTTCTTGAAGCAGGAATAAGACCTATAGATAATATAGTTGATATTACAAACTTTGTAATGCTTGAATTAGGTCAACCGATGCATGCTTATGATGCTAGAGAAATATCTACTAATAAAATAGTAGTTGAAAGAGCTAAACAAGGTGAAAAATTCACTACTTTAGATGAAGCTGAAAGAGAATTAGATGACTCTATGCTTTGCATAAAAGATGACAATAAAATAGTTGGATTAGCTGGAATAATGGGTGGATTAAACTCAGAAATAAAAGAAGATACAACTGAAGTTATTTTCGAATCTGCAAACTTTGATGGTACTAACATAAGAGTTAATTCTAAGAAGTTAAACTTAAGAAGTGAAGCTTCTGGAAGATTTGAAAAAGATATAGATCCTAACTTGGCTAAACTTGCAATTGATAGAGCATGTGCTTTAATTTGTGAATTAGGTGCTGGAGAAATTGTAGAAGGAACAATAGATATATATAATAAAAAGAAAGAAACTGGAAAATTAGTTGTTGATTTTAACTGGGTCAATAAATTCCTTGGAACAGATATTTCTAAAGAAGAAATGAAAAAATGCCTAGATAGTGTTGATTTATTTACAGAAATCCATGGAGACAATTTAAATGTAACAGCTCCAACATTTAGAATAGATATAGCTATTAAAGAAGATATAGCAGAAGAAATAGCTAGAATATATGGATATGATGTTATTCCTGCTACAATATTTAGCGTAGCTACATCAAGAGAACCTAAATATAGAAAGAGATTATTAGATGATAAAGTAGTAATGCTTGCTACAGGCAGTGGATTAAATCAATCTATAAGTTATTCATTTGTATCTCCAAAGGTATTTGATAAAATTAATGTACCAGAAGATAGCGAGCTTAGAAATGTAGTTAGAATTAAAAATCCATTAGGTGAAGATTATAGTGTTATGAGAACTTCCACTATACCTTCAATGATGGAATGTTTAGGAAGAAATTACTCAAGAAATAATGACTATGTTAGACTATTTGAAATGGCTAAAGTATATATTAAAAATGAAGATGAAACTAAGATTCCAACTGAAAGAAACATATTAACTATTGGTATGTATGGAGATTGCGATTATTTAGATCTTAAAGGCGCAGTTGAAAACATAATAGATGGTCTTGGAATAAAGAATTCTAAATATGAAAGAGAAAGTGAAAATGTAAGTTATCATCCAGGAAAAACTGCAAAACTTGTTATAGGTAAGAATGTAGTTGGTACTTTAGGAGAAGTTCATTTAGATATAACTGAAAATTATGGTATTGATGTACCTTGCTTTATTGCAGAACTCAACTTAGATGCATTATATGAAAATGCTGACATGGATAAAAAATATAAAGCATTACCTAAATTCCCTGCGGTTACAAGAGATATTGCGTTACTTGTAGATGATAGTATACTAGTTCAAGAAATTGAAGAGTGCATAAGAAAAGCTGGCGGAAATTTAGTTGAAAAAGTAGAATTATTCGATATATACAAAGGAAAACAAATTCCTGATGGTAAGAAGAGTATAGCTTATGCTATTTGCTATAGAGCGGATAAAACATTAACAGATAAAGAAGTTAATAAAGTACATGATAAGATATTAAGATCTTTAGAATATAAATTAGGTGCTACTTTAAGAGACTAATTAAATTGAAATTAAAAATGACTGGATTTTATAATTTAAAATCTAGTCATTTTTTTATACTTTAAGGATAAATAAGTTTAAGTTTAAATATATTGATATTAAAGTAATTATAGAGGATGGAAATATATTGAGAAGACCTAAACCATTAAAAAAAGGAGATAAAATAGCTCTTGTAGGATTATCTAGTCCAACAACTGAAGAAAGATTAGAATTATCTATTAAAGCAATGAGAGAATTAGGATTTGAAGTTGTAGTTGGTGAAAGTTGTAAAGCCCATTATGGTTATTTATCTGGAAGTGATGATATGAGAGCTAATGATTTAAATACTATGTTTTCTGATAAATCAATATCTGGAATTTTTGCAATAAGGGGAGGGTATGGATCAACAAGGATTTTAGATAAGCTAGATTATAATATGATAAAAAAGAATGCTAAAGTATTTTCAGGATATAGTGATGTTACAGCTATTCATAATGTAATAAATAAGAGGTGTAATTTTATTACATTTCATGCACCTATGCCAGCAACAGAAATGTATAAGGGACTAGATAAGTACACTGAGTATTATTTTAAAAAGAGTATATTTACATTAAAGCCTTTAGGAAAATTAAGAAATATAGAGAGCACAGAAATTAAAACTTTATTTGAAGGAGAAGCAGAAGGAAGATTAGTTGGAGGAAATCTTTCAGTAATTTGTTCAACACTAGGAACAGATTATGAAATAGATACTAAAGGAAAAATATTATTTTTAGAAGAGATTGATGAATATCCATACAAAATTGATAGAATGATTATGCAATTAAAACAATGCAATAAATTAAAGGATGCAAGTGGGATAATTTTAGGGAAATGGACTGATTGTTTACCACCAAAGGGTAGAGAAAGCTTGTCATTAATGCAAATATTTGAAGAGTTAATAGCATCAGAGGGGAAACCTGCATTATATGATGTTTATTGTGGACATTGTTTACCAACACTTACCCTTCCTTTAGGTGCTAAAATAAAAATTAATGCAGATAATCAAGAGATAAATATATTAGAATAAAGAAATTAAGCAATAAAGTTCAATTACAATGCCCTTTACCTATTGCATATTTAAAATATAGACATAAATAATATGATTTAGATAAAGTTATCAAATAAAGGTCTTTATTTGATAACTTTATTAGTTTATACTATAAATTAGCGAACATATGTTTTGAATGATAGTTTATATTTTAGTAGCGTGTGGACATATCCAATTTTCCTATTGAATATATCAATACATATTTAAAACATAGTCTTAGTTAAAAGCAGTTTAACTAAGAGATGAAAAGAATTTTAATTATTAAGATGGAGGAAATAATTTGAGTAATAATAATGACAAACTAAAAAAAGCTTTTAAAAAGAGTATGAAAAAAAATAAAGGTAATAAAAAGGCGCAATTCATAACAATAATACTTTTTGCTATTATAGGACTTATGAGCTTTGTTTTTGGAAATGATTTTAATTCTAATACCCCAGAAAATTTAGGAAATGTAAGTGGGAACTTAGAAGTTTCTTATTTGGATGTTGGACAAGGTGATGCTGCATATATAAGAGTTAATGATTTTGATATATTAATAGATGCAGGTCCAAGAAGTGAAGCAGATCATTTATTAAAGCAATTAGAAGAAAAAAATATAGATGATTTTGAAATGGTAATTGCGACTCATCCACATGAAGATCATATAGGTGGAATGACAAAAATATTTCAAAAGTATAAAGTAGAAAATTTTTATATGCCTAAAGTTACTCATACAACAAAAACATTTGAAAATATGTTAAATGCAGTTTCAAATGAAGGGATTAAGATTCAAACGATAAAAGAAGGTATGAAATTTGATTTAGGTTCTGGTGCTAAAATAGATGTATATTCTCCAATAAAAGAAAGTTATGAGGAGTTTAATAATTACTCACCTATAATGAAATTAACATTTGGTGATAAAAAGTTAATGTTTACTGGGGATGCAGAAACACTTGTAGAACAAGAAGTTTTGTCTAAATATTCAAAAGATCTTAAAGCAGATGTATTAAAGTTTGGTCATCATGGGTCAAGCACATCTTCAAGTAATGAATTTATACAAGCTGTATCACCACAATATGGGATAATAAGTTGTGGCACAGATAATAGTTATGGTCATCCTCATAAAGAAACCATGAGTAAGATTTCTAAAAATGGAATAGAAACTTATAGAACAGACTTACAAGGTGAAATAACAGTAACATCTAATGGAAAGACTATATCAGTTAAAACAAAAAAGAGTTAAATATAACCATTTTAAGAGAAAAAACAATAAATAATTATAAGTAAAAAATAACAGAAATTATCTTAACCCTAGTAAGTGGTTCTGGTAGGTTCTGTTTTTTTTATTAGTTGCTTTTTAAAATAGAAGTTTTATAAAAATAATACGAATATATAAGTAGATAATTGTTAAATTTGTAATTTACTTAATTGTGGTTTATATATATTCTATTAACAAAAATAGATATTTTTTGACAAATTTATATAAAAATATTCCATAACATGATATAATATGTTTAAAATTATTATTTTGTTATAAAAGTGTTTATAATTTAAGTTTAATATTCTAGAAAGAAGTGATATAGGTGAAGCATAAGTATAATTCGAAAATTATAAATTTTGAACAAGCTTCCACAATATACAAGTTAATAGATAACAGTACTGATGATTATGTATTTATTTGGGATGTTAATAGCAATGTATTTAAAATATCATCATCTATTTTATGTGATTTTGATTTAGATGGTACAACAACTAGTGACATAGAAGAATATTGGTCTAAAATTATATATAATGATGATAAAGATATATTTTTGCATGGAATAAATAAAATAAAATCAGGACTTTCAAATATTAATATTTTTCAATGCCGTTTTGTAAATAAAAAAGGTGAAGTGATATGGATTTCTTTTCGTGGAAGTTTATTAAAAGATGAAAATGAAAACGCTATAATTGTATTTGGACATATAACTGATATGAATAAAGATACAAAAATAGATTTTATAACAGGAGTGCTAAATAGAAGTAAATTTCAAGAAGATATGATGAATTTTCTTGATAATAAATCTGAAATTGTTTCTGCAGTTATAGTTATGGGAATTGATAATTTTAAAAACATAAATGAGAAACATGGTTATTTATTTGGTGACATGGTTATTAGAGATGTGGCTCAAAAAATCACTTTAATGCTACCTAAGAATATGAATATATATAGAATTGATGGAGATAAATTTGCAATTTTTTATAAGGACGCAAATTATAAAAAAGTAGAAGTATTATTTAATAACATTAAGGACTATATGAATGTACAACATGAAATTGATGATAAAAAATATTTTTGCACTTTATCATGTGGAGTAGCATTATATCCTAATGATGCACTTTCATGTATGGAACTATTTCAAAGGGCTAATAGTGCCATGGAATTTGCCAAAATAAGTGGAAAAAATAGATTAGAATTTTTTTCAGAAGAATTATATAATAAGAAAATACGTTTCCTAACACTTCAAGAGCAATTAAGAGAAAGTATAAGAAATAATTTTGATGGATTTGAATTGTATTATCAACCACAAGTTAAGGCGTCTAATCATGAATTAAAGGGTGCAGAAGCACTACTTAGATGGAATTCACCTGAACTAGGAGAAATATCTCCTTTAGAATTTATTCCGTTTTTAGAAGAGAGTGGTTTAATTGTAAAGGTTGGTAAATGGGTTATTAGGGAAGCATTAAAAATGTGTATGAATTGGCAAAGTATAATCGAAGATTTTAAAATGAGCATAAATGTTTCATATATTCAATTAAAGGAAGATAATTTTAATGTGTATTTAGATGAATGTATAAAAGAATTCGGAATAAATAAAAATTCTGTTATACTAGAATTAACAGAAAGTTGTTGGGCACCAGATTTTAAATTTTTAATTAAAAAATTTGCTGATTTTGAGGAATATGGCATAAATATGGCTATAGATGATTTTGGAACAGGATATTCTTCATTAAATTATCTTAGAAATTTACCAGTAAATATTGTAAAGATAGATCGTTCTTTTGTAAGACATCTTACGGAAAAAAGTTATAATTTTACATTTATAGAGTATGTAATAAAACTTATGCATAGCATTAATATTAAAGTATGTATTGAAGGTATTGAAACTGTAGAAGAATTTGAAATTATAAATAAAGTAAACCCAGATTATATTCAAGGATATCTATTTGGAAAACCTGAGAGCACAGACATGTTTTATCGAAAGTTTATAGATGCTAAAGAACAATTATTAGTATAAGTTTAAAAATTCAATTAGTGCATATATATACATATATTTAAAACAGAGATATTTTTAAAAATTAAGAAGTAGTAAGAATACAGTATTACTACTTCTTATTATATGAAGATATATTAATATAATTAAGAAGATACATTAACATTCCACCTATTCCAACGATTAAGCTAACAATTAACCAAGCCTGTCTTATTCCAACTACAGAAATCATTCTACCCATGATTATAGGTCCAATACCATTTCCTGTACCATACAATAAAGGTAAAATTGAATTTATTCTTCCTCTATGTGATGAAGGACTAAGATTTGCTATAAAAGTTTGAGAATTTGTAGCAATTGATATTTCGCCTATAGTCATTATAGTAACAATGATAAAAAATGAAAAAATATTAGAGGCAAAGCTACAAAGGCCAAAGGCCAATGAATACAGAAGTCCTCCAACTGAAATGATAGAAAGTATTCTATATTTCTTTGTTAGAACTGTTATTATTGGAGTAAATAGAATTACTATTAATCCATTGAAACTACTCAAAACCCCAAAGTATCTAGCACCATTAGTGCTAAATATATCATTTAATTGTATTGGTACTGCAAATCCCCACTGAGAATAAGCAAAATGAAATGTTAACATTAGTAAGGAATAATAAATTAGAATAGGACGTTTAAGAAATATTTTAAATACTGAACAATTTTCAGCTTTCTCGAAAGAACTCTTATTTTCGTTAATGGAACCTTCTAATAAATTAGGTTTAATATCTTTTATAAAATATCCTATTAATAAAAGATAAATCAATGTTGTAACACCATCACCTATAAATATTAGACTTAAATAATTATTAAATAATAAGCCACCTAATAGTGGTCCTATTGCAAATCCTAAATTTAATCCTATATATATAAGTGAAAAAGAATTTTTTCTATTTTCAGAAGTTGTGATATCTGAAACTAGTGCATCATAAGCAGGCAAAGATACCGATGAAAAACAAGATGCTAATAGTATAAAGTTAGTTAATGTATTAGATAAAGGTAAAAAACCACAAATTATAAATGTACAAGCTGACAATCCTTGAAAAACAAGTATTACTTTTTTTCTTCCTATAGAGTCAACTAGTTTACCTCCTATTAATACACAGGGGGCTTGAAGAATAGCTAAAAAGGTTACAAATTCACCAGCTTGGCTTATAGATAGACCTATTTTTTGAATAAGTATTAGTGATAACAATGGATAAATAAAAGATCCTATACAATTTATTATTTTACCTAGAAAAAGTATATAAATTTCTTTAGGGAGTCCTGAATATGGGGAAAATATAAGTATCAATTTATTTTTTAATTTCATCTTAAATCTCCTTTTATTAATATTTAAAACAGAGCTAAATATAAAAATAATTATTAAATTATACCCTTAAATACTAAAAAATTCAATTTATTTTAAATAAATGAATTTGAAATTTGTGAATTGATAAAAAATATAAATATTATTTATAATATTTATATTTTTACACAAACTTATAAGTGTATAAATTTATTTTTGAAAGGAGAAAATGTATCATGGAAAAATTTGGAGAAGAAATAAAAGATACTGCTAGAAAAATGAAGACAGAAATAAAAGAAACTGCAAGGGAAATAAAAGGTAAGATGACAGAACAAGGTGAAATTATAAAGGAACATGCTAATAATTTAAAACATAAGTTATAATGTTTTGTATTAAATAAAGATTATAAGAACCAAGAAGTGAATTATTTGAATTTATCTCTTGGTTCTTATAATTTTTATATAGCATAAATATTACTAATATTAAAAATTGAGAATTTAGTATCAATTATTCGACTACAAAAATTATTAAATTTTAATGTTAGATATAAAGAGACTTTTAATATTAAAAAAAGTAAGAAAAAAGTAAATATTTTTATATCATAAGTATGTATCAATATAATTGTGTTATGAGTGAATATAGAATATAATTAAACAATGAGAAAGAAATTTTAAGAGGTGTAATTTATGATTAAGGTAACAGTTAATATAAATGGTATGGATTACAACTTAAAAGGTGATAAAAATGAACAATACTTAGTTGATTTAGCTGATTTTGTTGATAGTAAAGTAAAAGAGATAATGAGTAAAAATTCTAGATTAAGCACGAGTGCTGCAACAGTACTTGCGGCAGTAAATATAGCAGATGAACTTTACGAATGTGATTCTAATTTAAGAAATGCCATTAATAAGAAGAAAAATATAGAAACTGAAAAAAGTGAATTGATTCAAAAAGTAGACAAGTTAAATGAAGATTTAAAAACAACATTAGTAGAGAAAACAAAACTTCAAGAACAATTAGTAAATGGTGAGCAATCTTTAAAAGAAAAATATTTAGAAATAGAAGAGACACTTACTAATTTAAAAGAAGAGGCAACTAATCTAGAAAAAGAAAAGGGCCTATTATTAGAGAAGAATAATAAGTTGGAAAATAATTTAAAAGAAATTAGTAATTTAAATGAAGTATTAAACAAAGAAGTTGTAGAAATAAAAGAGAAAAATAAGTTCCTTTATAAAAAAGTAGATGAATCTAAAGGAAAAGAAGTAGAGTTAAGAAATAAATTACAAGTTTCAAGTGGAAATGTTAAAGAATTAGAAAATAAAGTTTCTTTTCTAGAAAACAAATGTACTAACTTAGGTAAAAAGTTTGATGATTTAAATACTTTAAATACAGAAAATTCATTAGAACTTGAAAGAATGATTAAAGTTAGAGCTAGTTTAGAAGAAGAAAATTCTATCTTGATTGAAAAAAGTAAGTCTTTAGAAGACAATTGCTTAACTTTACAAAGTAAGATAGAAGAATTAACATTATTAATATCAAATGAAAAGAGCAATAAACGAGTTCTTCAAGAAGAATATACTAAATGTAAAGAAGAGCTTGAAAATATCAGTGATCTTTATTATGAAACTGATAAAGAAGTTACAATTTTCAAACAAAAAATTGAAGAAGTCAATAGAGAAAATGAAAAATTAAATTCTAAAATAAACGTGGAAATAAAAAATAAAAAAATATTAGAAGATAATATTCAAAAATTAAATAATAATATTAATTCAATAAATAATGAAAAAAATAAAATAAAACAAGAGAATTTAAAAGTAAATGAGGAACTTACAAGCTTAAGAGATAAGTATTCTAAGTTAATTGTCAATGAAGATAATAGTAAAAAGACAATAAATATAAAACATAAAGAAATAGAAGAATTAAGAGATGATTTAAGCAATAAAGATAAATCATTAATAGATATAAAAAATATCTTAGAGTGCAAAGAAAAGTCATTAGAAAAATTAAAAGATAACTTAGATGAAAAAGAGAAAAACTTAGAGGTATTAAAAAATACTTTAAGTAAAAAGGATGCTTCTGTAGTAGAATTAGAAAATAAAGTTGAAGAATTAAATAAGCATAAGAGTAAACTTATGGAAAGAAGCAAAACTGTAAATAATAATCTTAGAACATCTAAGTATAAAGTTATGGAATTAAAGGATAAACTATTAAATGTAGAAATAGAATTAGCAGCATTAAAAAGCCAACAATTTTTAAATGGTAAAACAAAAAAAGTTATAGGACCACTTTCACATAAAAAGTAGGATAATATTAATAGAATTATAATAATTTTTTAAAAACTGCTATTTTTAATAGCAGTTTTTAAAGGTTTTTAAGAATAATAAAAGTATGATGTTTTGTTTTTAAGATAGTATTCATATTGTCGTATAAGCGAATTTCAATGTCACTACGCCTTTATACTAAAATATTAATATTAATTTAAAACAAAGATAAGTATAAATACTTAGGAGGAAATTAATGAAAAAAATAGAACTGTTAGCACCAGCAGGTAGTATGGAAAGTTTAATAGCGGCTATAAATAGAGGCGCTGATGCTATTTATTTAGGAGGAAATAAATTTTCTGCAAGGGCATATGCATCAAATTTTGATAATGAAATGATGATGAAAGCTGTAGATTATGCACATGGTTATGGAGCTCGGGTATATGTAACTATAAATACCTTATTAAAAGAAAATGAAATAAAAGAAGCTTTAAAATATGCAGGATATCTTTATGATATAGGGGTAGATGCTTTAATTATACAAGACACGGGACTTATTAATTTAATACAAAAAACATATACAGATTTTGAATTACATGCATCAACTCAAATGACAGTACATAATGGTGAAGGTGCAATGTATTTTACAGAAAAGGGATTGTCTAGAATAGTTTTATCTCGAGAGCTTTCTTTGAATGAAATTAAGTATATATCAAAGGATTTAGGTATAGAAACAGAGATATTTGTACATGGAGCACTTTGTGTATGCTATTCAGGACAATGCTTAATGAGTTCTATGATAGGAGGAAGAAGTGGCAATAGGGGAAGATGTGCTCAACCTTGTAGAATGGAATATACAATACAAGGAGAAAATACTTCACCTAAAAAGGCATATTTACTTAGCCCAAAAGATATGTGCTTAATTGATGATGTAGAAGAATTAATAAAAAGTGGAACATCATCTTTAAAAGTAGAAGGAAGAATGAAGAGACCTGAGTATGTATCAGGAGTTGTAGATACTTATAGAAAAGCAATTGATAGAGTAACTTGTAAACAAAAATTTGATTTAAAAAAGGGAAGAATTCAATTAGCTCAGTTATTTAATAGAGAAGGATTTTCTAAAGCATATCTTTATAAAAATACAGGAAAAGATATGATGAGTTATAATTTTCCTAAAAATACTGGTATTCCTATAGGTAAGGCTGTTGATAAAAATGAAATTATATTAGATGGAAATATAAGCATTGGAGACGGAATAAGATATAGGAATGACGGATTTGTATTAGGTAAAATATTACTTAATGGCAAAGAAGTAAAGGAAGCACTTAAAGGGGATAAAGTTAAATTAATACCTAGTGGTTATAAAAAAGGTGATTTAATATACAGAATGTCTGATAAAAAGTTATATGATGAATTAAAGGACTATGTAAAACCATATAAAAGAAAAGTATTATTACAAGGTGAATTAGAATTTAGAGTTGGTTTACCTTTAAAATTAAAAACTAAATTCAATGGAAAAGAATATGAAGCTTTAGGCGATACAGTTGAAGTAGCAGAGAAGTCACCATTAGATATAAAAAGAGTAGAAGAATGTTTAATGAAATCTGGAGAAATACCATATAAGTTCGAAAAAGTATTATTTAATGCTTTTGAAGACGGATTTATAAGAATAGCTTCTTTAAATAACTTAAGAAGAGAATTATTTGAAAAAATATTAAAAGAAGAAGCTTCTTCTTATAGGCGTAAAAGATTTAAGGCTGATACTTTAGGTGAAAACTTGAAATCAGGCGAACGTTTAGGTTATATTTATAGTTGTATAAATAAAGAACAATTGAAAGCATTATTAGAAGATCATACTGTTAAAAACATAGCATTAGATATATCTTATACTAAGCATAAAGGTGCGTTAAATATAAGTGATTTTAAAAATGTAGAAAATAAAAACTTATATTTTATGACTCCTAATATAATAAAAGAAGAATTTAAAAATGTAGTTAAACAAATAGATGAAGTTATTCCATATATAAAAGGATTAATAACTTCAAATGTAGGAATACTTAATTTATATAAAGATAAATTATTTATAATAGGTGATTATAAATTAAATCTGTTTAATAAAGAAGCTTTAGATTTTTATAGGAAAGATATTGAGATTCCAACATTAAGCTTAGAATTAAACAGAAAAGAAATTAAAGAAATAATGAAAAGTGTTAATTATAATGTTGCAGTTGGTGTTTATGGAAAAACAGAATTAATGGTTAGTGAGTACTGTCCAATAGGAAGTACATTTGGAAATAAATCTACTTCTAAAGAGTGTAATGGAGTTTGTATGAGAGATGAATTCACATTAGTAGATAGAAAAAATGAAACATTTAAAGTATTAGGTGATAATAGCTGTAGAAGTCATATATTAAATTCACTTTCTTTAAATTTAATAGAAGAAATTGAAGAGTTAAAAACATTTAATATATCTACGTTTAGATTTGACTTTAAAGATGAAACTTATAATGAAGTTAAAGTGATATTAGAAGAAGTGAAAAAACTTAAAAAAAGTGAAAATAGAATCTATACTAAAGGTCATTATAAACGTGGTGTAGAATAGAGGGGAACTATAAATGAACAAGAGATCTTTAAGAGTTTTAGAATTTAATAAAGTAAAGGAAATACTTAAAAAGTATGCATATAGCAGTTCTGCTAAGAAATTAGTAGATGAACTTGTACCTTATGACAATACATATGAAATAAACAATGGATTAGAAGAATCTAATGAGGCACTTGAAATATTAATGAAGAAGGGTAATCCTCCAATAGAAGGTCTTTGTGATATAGGAGATATACTTCAAAGAGCGAAAAAAGGAGGTACATTAACGCCAGAACAATTATTAAAGGTATTAGGAATGCTTACAGCAACTAGAAGAATGCAGGAATTTTTTAAAAGAGAAGAACAAGAAGTATCTTTTCCTAAGTTAGAAGATTTAGCGTATATATTAGCACCTATTAATGACTTGGAAAAAGAAATTGAGAGATCTATTTTATCAGAAGATGAAGTTAGTGATAATGCTAGCACTACTTTATATAATATAAGAAGAAGTTTAAAAGAAAAGAATTCTTCAGTAAGAGAAAAAATAAATTCAATAGTTAGAAGTAATTCAAAGTATTTACAAGACTCTTTATATACAATAAGAGGTGATAGATATGTAATTCCAGTAAAGGCTGAATATAAGGGTTCAGTGCCAGGGCTTGTACATGATCAAAGTTCAACAGGAGCTACTCTTTTTATAGAACCTATGGGGTTAGTTAATTTAAATAATGAAATAAAAGAACTTATGTTAAAAGAAAAGGCTGAAATAGATAGGATACTTTCAGCATTGTCATTAAAAGTAAAAATGAATGCAGAACACTGCGAGAGTAATTTTAAAATACTTACTAATTTAGATTTTATTTTTTCAAAGGGTAAATATGCATGTGAATTAAATGCAATAAAACCTATGGTAAGAGATGACGGAATATTCAACATAATGTCTGGTAGACATCCTTTAATTGAAAAAGATAAAGTTGTACCTTTAGATGTAAATTTAGGTGATGAATTTGACACTTTGATGATAACTGGACCTAATACAGGTGGTAAAACTGTTACATTAAAAACAGTGGGATTGCTTCATATAATGGCATTGAGTGGACTGCTTATACCTGCAAGTTCTAATTCATCAGTATCATTCTTTAAGGAAGTATTTGCTGATATAGGAGATGAGCAAAGTATTGAGCAGAGTTTATCAACTTTCTCATCTCATTTAACTAATATAGTAAATATCATGGAATATGATAATAGACAATCACTTATTCTATTTGATGAATTAGGTGGAGGAACTGATCCAGCAGAAGGTGCAGCACTTGCAATAGCTATTATAGAAAATTTAAGTAGTAAAGGTGCAAAATTAATAGCAACAACTCACTATAGTGAATTAAAGGCATATGCATTAAATAAAGAGAGAGTTGAAAATGCATCTGTAGAGTTTGATATTAATACATTAAGACCTACATATAGATTGTTAATTGGAGTTCCAGGAAAATCCAATGCATTTGAGATTTCTATAAGAATAGGACTTGGAAAAGAAGTTATAGATTGTGCAAAAAATTATATGTCTAAAGAAAATTTAGAGTTTGAAGGCTTAATAAGAAATCTTCAAGAAAAGAGTATTATAGCTAAAAAAGATGCAAGAGATGCAAAAGTCATTAAAGATCAAGCGGAAGAATTAAAGAATAAATATGAACAAAAGCTTGAAAGACTTGAAAAAGTTAAAGATAAGGCTTATATGGAAGCAAGAGAAGAGGCTAAAAAGATAGTATCTAATGCAAAAGACGAAGCAGATGATATATTAAAAGCTATGAGAGAACTTGAAAAACTTGGTATTTCAAGTGGTGGAAGACAAAGACTAGAAGAAGAACGTAAAAAACTTAAAGATAGTTTAGAAGAAAAAGAAAAGAATTTATATAAAATGAAAGAAAATGATGGTGAAGTACTTGAAAAAGTAACATTAGGTATGGAAGCGTTTTTGCCATCTTTCAATCAAAATGTGATAGTGATTTCTATGCCTGATAATAAAGGGGAAGTACAAGTTGAAGCTGGGATTATGAAAATTTCAGTTAAGTTAAAGGATCTTAGAAAAACTAAACAATCTAAAGTTGAAAAGGTAAAGAAAAAGAGAGAATTAAAATTAAATTTAAGTAAAGTTGAAAATCGTATAGATTTAAGAGGGTTAGATGCAGAAGAAGCTTGTTATAGAGTAGATAAGTATTTAGACGATGCTTATATGGGCAATCTTGGAGAAGTAACAATAGTTCATGGAAAAGGTACTGGAATTCTTAGAAAAGCAATAAATGACATGCTTAAGAGACATATACATGTTAAAAATTATAGATTAGGTGGATATGGTGAAGGTGGAGATGGTGCAACAATAGTCGAACTAAAATAATGTGATGTTTTGAAATATTGATCTTTTGTATAAAGCTCGTGGACAGAGAAATTTGTTTTAAGAACTCTAAAATAAAGATTAGTCCAATTAATGCATGCTCCCAATGAAACATTGTACTGTGTGAAAGTTCGTGTTTTCAAATATGAAATTTGGACACTTACTTTTGACAAGCAATTAATTGTAAGGCTAAAAGGAAACTCAACTCAAGTACATTCGCTGAGTAAGTAAGAGTAGCAAAATATAAAATTTTGACTCTTACTTAAGAGTTCTAGAAAAGTAAATTTCAATGCCACTTCGCCTTTATAACAAAAGATCAACATATTTAAAATAGGGTAGAATAAGAAATAAATATGAAGAAATTTTGAGGTGAGTGCATGTATATTATAAGTGCATGTTTATGTGGAGTTAACTGTAAATATAGTGGGGAAAATAATTTAAATGAAAAGTGTGTTGAGTTATTTAGAAGAGGAAAAGCTATTTTGGTATGTCCTGAACAACTTGGAGGATTAAGTACTCCTAGAACTCCAGTAGAATTAAAAAATTCTGCTCAGGATATACTAGAAGGGCATGGAATAGCAATTACAAAAGATGGTTTAGATGTTACAAATCAATTTGTAAAAGGTGCATATGAAACATTAAAGATAGCTAAAGAAGTGAATGCTACAAAGGCTATTTTAAAAGAAAAAAGTCCATCATGTGGTGTTAATAAAGTATATGATGGAAGCTTTCAAGGAAACAAAATAGATGGAATGGGACTTACTGCATACTTATTGCAAAAAGAAGGAATAGAAGTATTTTCTGAAGAAGATATAGAACCTAATAATGAAAAATTAATATATTTAAATGAATATTTTGAAAACAAATTAAAAAGAAAAAAATTTTTAAACTTAGAGGAAGATGATTATGATGAGTCATTGGATTTGACAGAATGTTTAGATGAATTTTCTGATTTGCCAAGTCGAGTTAAGGATAATGTAAAAAGACTAATAATATCTTTAGCAGAAGATCTTATGGGATTTACTGAAATAGATGAAATATCAGAAGCTACAGGGCTAACAATAGAGGAAATTAAAACTATAAAGAATGAACATGAAAAATAAGAAATGTTAGTAATTGGAAAAATTTATTACTAAATACTATAAAATATTAAAAAAACTATTTTTTATTATGGATAAGTATTGTATAATAATAGAAGTATTAAGTAAAATTTTGTTAAGTTAGTATAAATGTTTAACAAATGATTTATACAAATGGGAGGGAACATATATGGATTATAAAGAAAAATATAACTCATGGCTTAATTCTGAGAGTATAAATGAAGAAACAAAGAATGAATTAAAAGCTATATGTGATGAAAAAGAAATAGAAGATAGATTTTATAAAGATTTAGAGTTTGGTACAGGTGGATTAAGAGGTGTAATTGGTGCAGGAAGCAACAGAATGAATGTATATAGTGTTTCAAAAGCCACTCAAGGTTTTGCTAATTACTTAAATGAAAACTTTAACAAACCAGCAGTTGCAATTGCATACGATTCTAGAAATATGTCAAAGGAATTTGCTAAGGCAGCAGCACTTACATTATGCGCTAACAATGTAAAAGTATACTTATATGAAAGTTTAAGACCAACACCAGTGTTATCTTTTGCTACAAGAGAATTAAAATGTAGTGGTGGAATAGTTGTAACCGCTTCACATAATCCAAAACAATATAATGGATATAAGGTTTATGATGAATTTGGAGGACAAGTTACAGATGACAAAGCTAACAAAATAATAACTTGTGTTAACCAAATTGAAGATTTTTCACAAATTAAAATTATAGATGAAAAAGATGCTTTAGAAAAAGGTTTACTTGAATATGTAGGTGAAGAATTAGATAAAGTTTATATGGAAAAAGTAAAATCTTTAACTATTAGAAAAGAATTAGTTAGTGAAAAAGCTAATACTTTAAATGTTATATATACTCCAATTCATGGATCAGGCAATGTTCCAGTTAGAAGAGTATTAAAAGAATTAGGATATACAAATGTAGAAGTTGTAAAAGAACAAGAAGCTCCAGATGGAAACTTTCCAACAGCATCTTATCCTAATCCAGAAAATCCAGATGTATTTAAATTAGCTTTAAATATGGCACAAAGCACAAATCCAGATATCATATTTGGAACAGATCCTGATTGTGATAGAATTGGTGTTGTTGTAAAAGACAGCAAAGGTGAATACAAAGTTTTAACTGGTAACCAAACTGGATTATTATTAACTCATTATATGTTAAGTTCATTAAAAGAAACGAATAAGTTACCTGAAAATGGAGTAGTTATTAAGACAATAGTAACTACAGAAGGTGCTAAAGCAATTGCTGATGATTTTAATATAGAAATATTAGATGTACTAACTGGATTTAAATATATAGGAGAAAAGATAAGAGAATTTAAAGAATCAGGAGAACATACTTACTTATTTGGATTTGAAGAAAGTTATGGATATCTTGCAGGAGACTTTGTTCGTGACAAAGATGCAGTAATAGCTTCAATGTTAATATGTGAAATGTGTTTATATTATAAAGAACATGGAAAGAGTTTATATGATGCTTTAATAGAATTATATGAAAAATATGGATACTTTAAAGAAACTCTTGTATCTTTAGAATTAGCAGGAAAAGAAGGTCAAGAAAAAATAGCTTCTTGTATAGATGCTATGAGAAATAGTAAAGTAAGTGAAATTAATAATGTAAAAGTAGTCAGAAAATTAGATTATAAATTAAGTATGGATGAAGATGTAGAAAACGGAAGTAAGGTAGCAATTGATTTACCAAAATCAAATGTATTAAAATTTATACTTGAAGATGATTCTTATTTTGTAGTGAGACCGTCAGGAACTGAACCCAAAATGAAAGTTTATTTATCTATTAAGGGAAATAGCTTGACTGATGCTGAAAAGCAAATATCAGAATTCAAAGAAAATGTCATGAAATTAATTAATGAAAAATTAAACTAAATTAATTCTACAAATAAGCTGTTTTAAGTGATATAATAATCATTTGAGACAGCTTTTGTTCTTAAATACTATCAAGATAAAATTAGGTGGTGTAACATAATGGATTATAAAACAATGTTGAAGGAAAAATTAAGTAAGATATTATTTTTAGAAATGGATATAGAGGGATTTAAAAAGACTGTAAATATTCCGGAATATGTGACATTTAAAAATAAAGATTTATATATGCCTATAAGTTCAGAATATATAACATCTAATGTTAATGATGAAATAAAAATGAAGAACTTACCTATATATTATTTTATTGAAGGAATGTTTATATGTTTTGCATGTGATGAAAAATTAAGATTTAATGATGATTATGGAATTATTTTAACTTATATTGCTAATGCCGAAGAATCTATAAAAAGTCTTATAGCTAATAGAATTAAAGAAGAAAGATTAGAAGAAGCTTATATATTA
This sequence comes from Clostridium aquiflavi, assembly GCF_031344075.1. Taxonomy (NCBI): domain Bacteria; kingdom Bacillati; phylum Bacillota; class Clostridia; order Eubacteriales; family Clostridiaceae; genus Clostridium; species Clostridium aquiflavi. The sequence continues at coordinate 33,742 of NZ_JAVJAN010000009.1, read as the reverse complement.
TTAAAAGGATTATATATATATAATAGAGAAGAAGAGGTTTTTAAAAATCTATTATTGACAGGGGAAGCCTTGAGAGAAAAGGATTCTAAATTCAAATCAATACTATTACAAGATATTGAAGAAGGAAAGATAAAGTTTAAAAATATGCCAGAACCTTACTTGTATAATGCACTTATATTAAGAGATGATGGAGACTTTATAAATGCTAAAGAAGAAATTAATAGCTACCTAAATAAAGGCGGAGTAAAGAGCGGAGAGATAGATCAAATAATCAACGATATTAACAATGTAAGTCAATATGAAAAAGCAATAGAGCTTTTAAATGAAAAGCCAGAAAAAGCAATAGAAATGTTATTGCCATTAGTTGACCAATTTGAAACAAATCCACTTTTATATTATTACTTAGCAGTTGGATATAGAAATTTAGAAAACTATGAAAAAGCTATATACTATTTAAATCAAAGTTTAAGTATTGAATCAGGTATATTAGAAGTAGTTAATGAACTTGGTATAAATTATGCTTGTCTTGGTAATTATGAAGAAGCAATAAAATACTTTAAAAAGGCTTTTGAGGCTTCAAGAGATGTTGAAATTTGTACTAACATAATAATGTGTTATATGAATTTAGGCGATAATGAACAAGCAAAACTTCATTTAGAAATTGCTAAAAAATTAAAACCTGAAGATGAAATTGTAAGTCAATTAGAAAAAGCTTTAACTAAATAGTTAATTTTATAATTTTAGTATAAAGCTCGTAGACAGGGAAATTTCCTTTAAGAACACTAAAACAGATATTAGTCTAATTAATGCATGCTCCCAATGAAACATTGTGACAAGCAATTAATTCAACAAATATCTATTAAGAGTTCTAAAAAGTAAATTTCAATGCTACTGCGCCCTTATACTAAAATTATGAACACTATTTTTAAATAAAGGGTTTTATTTCAGCACTATCAAAATAGCATTAGATATTTTGTTAGTGCTTTTTATATATAGGAAAAGATGTTTTAATATGCATATATCAACACGTTGCTAAAACATAGCAATTTTAAAAAATTATTATTTTAATACATAAAAAGGGATTTATTATATGATATAATAGTCTAATCAATAATAAGTATTATATTTATGAAAATACTACATAATGAAAGGAGAAACTACTTTAAATTATATCTAAATTTTTAACTTTGTAATTTTAAGTAGCGAATTTTATGTTTACAGATATACTTAATTTTAAAATATTTAATGGCAACAAAAAAGAACTGATGAAATACATAGAGAAATTTGAAAAGATAAATATTATATCAGGAAATCCAGAGATATTATTTAATGGATTAAATGATAAAATACTTAATAGATGTTTTAAAGAAGACAACTCTGTAATTATTCCTGATGGGGTAGGGACAGTTCTTGCTTCTAAATTGTTAAAAAATCCAGTAAAAGAAAAAATAGCTGGAATAGAGGTTATGAAAGATCTTTTATCAAAAGCTAATTTAGAAAATAAATCTATTTATTTATTAGGAGCAAAAGAAGAAGTAATTCAAAAATGTGCGGAAAATATTAAAAATGAATTTAATAATTTAGATATATGCGGTTTACATAATGGATATTTTGATTTAGATAGTTGTGCTGAAATAATAGATGAAATAAAAGAGAAAAAGCCTTGGGCTATTTTTATTGCTATGGGATGCCCAAGACAAGAATATTTTATTGAAAAATATATGGATATATTACCTTGTAATATATTTATGGGTGTTGGAGGAAGTTTTGATATATTTTCAGGAATTTCTAAAAGAGCACCTAAATGGATGATAAATTTAGGACTTGAATGGCTTTACAGGGTGACAAAGGAACCTTGGAGAATAACAAGACTTACTTCTATACCTAAGTTTTTAATAAAAGTATTAAAGTATAATAAAAGGTGATAAATATGAAGAAGAATACTTTATTAAAATCTACTTTAATAATAATGATAGTATCGTGTATAAGCAGAGTTATAGGTTTTGTTAGAGATATGCTTATTGCAAATAATTTTGGAGCTGGTATGTATACAGATGCATATAATATTGCTGTTACTGTACCGGAAACTATATTTATGCTTATAGGCCTTGCAATCTCTACATCATTTTTACCAGTACTAAGTAAGATAAAAGCGAAAAAAGGCAAAAATGAAATGTATTATTTTGCTAATAATGTGATTAATATATTATTTATTATTTCAGTTATATTTTTTGCTATAACTAGTATTTTTTCAAAAGAAATAGTTATGGCTTTGGGAAAAGGGTTTGATACAGAAACAACTATTTTAGCAATTAGATTAACTAGAATTACACTGATTAATTTATTATTTATGTCAATTAACGCATGTTTTACATCATTATTACAAGTTAATGAAGATTTTGTTATACCATCAATATTAGGTTTGTTTTTTAATTTACCTATGATAGTGTATTTACTATTTTTTAGAAGTTATGATATTATTGGATTAACTATAGCTAATGTTATAGGAAACTTTTTTAGAGTAGTAGTTCAAGTACCATCGTTAGTATCACATGGGTATAAATATAAATTTTTTGTTAACTTAAAAGATGAAGGATTAAGAGCCATTTTATTCTTAATAATTCCAGTGGTTATAGCAGCGGGTGCAAATTCTCTAAATATGATAGTTGACAAAAGAATTGCATCATCATTAGAGATCGGATCTATTTCAGCATTAGGTTATGCAGAAAAGCTTATATTTTTTATAAATAGTATAATAACAACATCTATATCTAGTGTTGCATATCCTATGATGGCTAATGCTAGGAATGCAAAAAAAATAGATGAGTTTGTAGAATTATTAAAAAAATCTCTTATATATTTAGCTCTAATTTTAATACCAATTACAGTTGGAGTTATAATATTTAAAGAAGATATTGTAAGTATTATATATGAAAGAGGAAAATTCACAGAATATGCAGTAAAATTAACAAGTTTAGCTTTACTTGGATATACAGTTGGAATATTTTTTACTGGAATGAGAGATATATTAAATTCTACTTTATTTTCTATGGGAAAAACTAAGATTACAACTGTAAATGGAATTATAGGAGTAATCATAAATATATGTTTAAGCATAATATTATCAAAAACTATAGGAATATATGGAGTAGCATTAGCATCTTCTATAGCTATGATGATAACTTCGATTTTATTATTTATTAGTATTACAAAATTAGAACGTAATTTTACTTATAAAGATTTATTTGTTAAAATATTCAAGATAATTATTAATTCAATTTTAATGGGATTAGTCATTATTACATTTATAAATTTTATGGATGAAATAATACCAAAAATAATGATTATTATTTTTGGAACTATTATTGGTATCATAAGCTATTTTATATTATGTAATTTATTTAATATAAAAGAGGTACAGGAGATAAAAAATTTATTTTTAAACAAAGTAAAGAAGAAATAATAGGAGGACATATGAAAATATTATTTATAGCTTGTTATTCTCCATTAATAAATAATTCAGCTGCAATAGAAACTTTGCAGTATTTAAATAAATTAAGCGAAATTCCAGGAAATGAGATACATTTATTAACTGTTAATTTTCCTAAAAATTCAATATATTATGATGAATATTTATTTTCTATGATGGATAGCAAAATAAAATATCATTTAATTGATGGTGGAGTAATATTTAAAAAATTTATTCCTAGAAAGCAAAGTGTATCTAAGATAAATAAAGAATCTATAAAAAATAGAAAAATTTTAAGAAGGATTAAAAATGCACTTGTAATACCTGATATGTATTATGGATGGGCTAAAAAAGCAGCAAAGTATGGAATTCAACTTATGCAACAAGAAAAATTTGATGTTATATTTTCAATGCATGAGCCGCCATCTTCTCATTTGTGTGCATACTATATAAAAAGAAAATTCAAAAATATACCATGGATTACATATTGGAGTGATCCTTGGCTTAAGGATTCAACACGTCAAAATTCTTTTATATTAAAAAAACTAATCGAAAAGAATATGGAAAAGAAGGTTGTTGAATTATCAGATAAATTTATTTTTGTAACTGAAGAAAATAGAAAAGATTACTTAAATCAATACAAAGTTGTTGAAGCTAAAAGCGATTTTACTTATATATTAAATAGAGGATTTGATAAAGAATTATATAATAAATTATCATTAGAAAATACTCCATCACTTATACAAAGCAATAAAATTAACATGGTTTATACAGGAGAAATATTTACTAAATTAAGAAATATAAATCCTTTCATTGAAGCGTTAGAAGAGATTAAAAATGAAAATAAAGATGACTATGAATTACTTAATATTTTATTTTTTGGCAACATAGATGATATTGAAGTTAAAAGAAAATTAAGTAATCTAGAAATAGCAAAAGTTTCATCTAGAATACCTTTTGATGAAGCACTTAAGTATATGTTAAATTCAGAAATATTAATTTTATTTGGTAATAAAAATTCTAAACAAATACCTGCAAAAATATATGATTATTTTGGAACGGATGCAAGAATTTTTGTTATTTATGGTGATGATAATGATCCAATTAAAGATATAGTTGAGAATAATGAAAAGTGCATTAATGCTAGTAATTCTGTTAAAGAAATAAAAGATAATATATATAGGTTAATAGGCTTATATAAAAGTAATAATATAAAGTCAGAACCAGATTATAGATATGAATGGAATAGCATAGTTAAGAAGCTAAATACTATATTAGAAGAGAAGTGATAAAAATGCATATTATGGTAATACCATCGTGGTATTCATCACCAAGAAATAAAGTTCATGGAAGCTTTTTTAAAGAACAGTTTAAAGCATTATCTAATAGTGATGAAAAAATTACGGTGGCTTATAATGAAATTTGGCCACTTACGTTAATTGGTAAAATAAAAGAAAAAAGAAAAATTAATTTTAGTATAGAAGATAACCTTAGAACTTATAGATATAAAGATTTCAATTATTTTCCTAAGAACCCATTAATGTTTAAAAGCTTTAATAAGAGAATGGATAAATTATATAAAGAAATAGTTAAAAAAGAAGGTAAAGTTGATATAATACATGCCCATTCTGCAATGTGGGGTGGAATTTCTGCAGCTTATATAAGTAAAAAATATAATATACCATTAGTTATAACAGAGCATTCATCACTAAAGTATGCAAAATATTTAAAAGATAGTTATAGAAAACATATTTATAAAGCTTATGAAAGTTGTGATTCATTAATAGCAGTAGGTAATGGCTTAAAAAAGGAACTTAACACATATGTAAATAGAGATATAGAAGTTATTCATAATATGGTTGATTTATCTTTATTTAATATGGAAGCAGAGTGCAATAAAAACGCAAAGAATAATACGCTTACTTTTTTCTCATGTGCTTTTCTTGAAGAGGGAAAAGGTATGGAGTTGTTAATAAAATCTTTTAAAGAAGTGTTTATTAATGAAAATGTGGTACTTAAAATAGGGGGAGACGGGTCTCTAAAATCTTCATTAGAAGAATTAGTTAAAAGTATAGGTATGGAAAAACAGATATTTTTTTTAGGGGCGTTATCAAGGCAAGAGGTAGCTAATGAAATGAAAAATTGTGATATATTTGCATTACCATCAGAACATGAAACCTTTGGCGTTGTATATATAGAGGCTTTAGCTTGTGGCAAACCTGTTATAGGCGCTAAAAATGGTGGCGCTGAAGATATAATAACTAAAAAAAATGGAATTATTGTTGAAAAAAACAATGAAGAACAATTAATATCTGCATTGAAATATATGAAAGAAAATTATAAAAATTATAATGAAAGCAATATTAGAGATATGACAGTTAAAAATTATTCAGAAGATTTATTGGTAAAGAATTTGAAGGGAGTGTATAAAAAAGTAAATGAAAGAGGTATTAAATAAAATTTACAATTTTATAGGTAACAGATTATATTTTAGATTACTATATATATTAGTCAGCTTAGGTTTTGCAACTATTTTTTTATATGTTCCAGCAATAAAAAAATTAAATACTATTGTTTTAGCATGGGGTATTTTACTAATATTAATTATGATATTTAAAGATTATAAAACAAGAAAGATATATAAATTTGATATTCCAATAATTTTATTTATAATTTTTACTTTAGCACTTAACATATTTGCTTATAGGACTACGGAAAACATCAAAATATGGATAGTTAATTTAATAATATTTACATCTTTATATACAATAGATGTATTTAAAAGCAAAAGGCAAAATATAAAAGAAATGAATATTATATCATGTTTTTATATTGTTTTAATGTTACCATTATCAATAGTATCATTATATGTGGACTATAAGAAGATAACTATACAAGCAACTGATATGGTATTTGGAACAGGTCGATCATTTGGGATTTTTGTAAATCAAAATGCTTTATCTATAGCAGCAGGATTAGCAGTTGTATTAAGTATATATTTAATGTTAAAAAATAATAATATTAAGATGAAAATATTATTACTTCTAAATGTTATTATACAAGGTATTACAATGGTAAAAGCAAATGGAAGAAGTTCATATTTGCTTATAATTGCTGTAATATATTTATTTATATTTGTATATTTAAAAAGTAAACATTTAAGAATAGCATTATTAATAATTCCATTATTATGTTCAAGTGTATTATTAACTTTTGATGAAGACAGACTACATAGCTTTACAAGTGGAAGAAATATTTTATGGAAATCAGCTAGTTTTGTTATAAAAGACAATCTGTTGCTTGGAGTAGGAAATTCAGATTTAATAGAAGCAGTAAGAAATGCTAGAATAGTTGAATATTTACCAGGAATAGAATATGGTGGACTTCATAATATTTATCTTCAAATAGCAACTGTAAATGGAATTATTTCATTAGCATTAATTTTAATTTTTCTAATAAGTATTATGGTATTTATAATAAAGAGATTAGATAAGCTGAAGGGGAAAGAAAAGCTTCAAATGACTACAATATCTTCCATGTTACTTGGAATATTAGCAGTAAATGCATTTGAAAGTAATTTAGTTTATATAATAAGTTTTATATCTATTATGTTCTGGATATATCTTGGATATATAATATCTATATTAGATAATAAAAATATAAGCAATAATAAATAAGGGGGATTTTTAATGGAATTTTATAAACAAACAATTAAAGAATTTATTGGGGATGTAGAAAGTGATAAAGCATCACCAGGTGGCGGAAGTGTAGCAGGGCTAATAGGTGCATTATCAGGTGCACTGAATTCAATGGTATATTCTTTAACAGTAGGTAAGAAAAAATACCAACAATTAGATGAAGAAATTAAAACTATGATAGATGATTTTAGAGAAAAATCTAAAGGATTTACATATAGAAGCCTAGAACTTATGGAAGAAGATCGAAATGGATTTTTAAAGTTAATGGATTGCTACAAACTTCCTAAAGATACAGAAGAAGAAAAAAGCAATAGAAATAATGCTATAAAAGAAGGTACAAAAGAAGCTATGTTACCACCATTAAAATTAGCAAGAGAATCTTTTGAGTTTTATAAAAATTTAGATGTTATGAGTAAGTATGGTAACAAAATGCTTTTATCAGACTTAGGCATGTCAGCAATATTATTACACTGCACTATAGAGAGTGCAATAATGAATGTCAAAGTTAATTTAAATGGCTTAAGAGATGATGAAATATTCTTTAATGAAATAAAAGAAGAATTAGATGATTTATTTAATAAATCTAAAGATAAAAAAGAAGAGATTGTAGCACAAGTAAATTCAGTTATATTTCAAGAATAATAATTAAAAACAAAGATATGTTTTAGCAGAATGTTGAGATATGCATAAGTAAAGTGGACAGAGTAATTGAACTTAGGAATACTAAAAATGATTATAGTCCCATTTTAGCTTGCTCCAAATATAAAATTGAGACAAGCAATAAATGTGACAATACTCATTAAGTATTCTCAAAGTCCAATTACAATGCCACTTTACCTATTGCATATCTTAACATAGATTTAAATTATAGTCTTAAATAGAAAAGGGACTATGTATAATGAATAAAAATTATGCATAGTTCCTTTTTATATATTTAAAAGCATTGTTTAAGAATAGTCTAAATAGCTTTATTCTGTTGGAAGTTCATTTAAGGATTTAAATTCATATCCATCATCTTGTAATTTTTTTATAACAGTATCTAATATTTTAGCATTAGTATCAGATACAGCATGAAGAAGCATTATACATCCAGGATGAGCACCGTTAGTTATCTTATTTATTGCAAAACTTTCAGCAGGTTGATTTTTTACTAACCAATCTTTATAAGCAAAACTCCAAAATACAGATTTATATCCTAAGTCTTTTGTCATTTTTAAAGAATCTTTTGAATATTTACCCATTGGTGGTCTAAAATATTTTGGCATATCTTTCCCTACAACCTTTTTATAAGCTTCCTCTACTTCAGTAAATTCTGATTCAAATTTAGCTTTATCATGAATTGATGCCATTGAAGGATGATGTGATGAATGATTACACACTAAATGTCCCTCATCAACCATTCTTTTAATTAAATCTGGCTCAGTATCAATATAAGGTTTAACAACAAAAAAGGCAGCAGGTACATTTAATTTTTTTAATGTATCTAATATTTTACCTGTATTACCATTTTCATATCCTTCATCAAAAGTAAGATATATTACTTTTTTAGATGTATCTCCTAGATAACAAGCATCATTTTCTTTTAGGAAATCTACTGACTCTTTTGGCCCTTCAGCTACATTATCTTTACCTTTACCTACATAATACCAATTTAGTTCTCCTTGATCGGAAAACAATGAAAATATATCTTTAACTTTATTTTCTTCAAATTCTATAAATTGCTCCATTTCATCTTCCTTGGGCTTTTTGGATTTGGCATTAATAGGTGTAGCAAGAGAATTTATAGTTAACACTGAAACTAATAAAGCTAAAATTGATTTTTTATAATATTTTTTCAAATTTCCACCTTCTATCTTAAAATTATTTATTTTAGCTATATTTAAAAATAACATTGATGTTGTAGTATAAAACAAACTCCAATTTTATTTAGCATATATACTAAAGCACCAATAGTGGCTTAAAATATAGCTTATTTTACATAACGTTTTCTAAATATTATATAGAATAATAAATTTCTACAGATTTAGAATATGTTCATATAAAATATTGTTTGTATTTTATCAAACTATTAATCATGGTAATTTCTATTAAATATAGATTTTTATTTAAGTAACTATTTATTTTAGGTGTGTTAAAGCAAAAATCTCTGCCTACAAGCTTCATACTATAACATCAAACATATTTAGTTGAAAAGAAAGACGTTCTAGAGTATAATTTTTAAAGGTGTATTAAATGTTAGAAAGGACTGTACATAAATGAAGTTAGGAATTGTAGGATTGCCGAATGTAGGTAAAAGTACATTATTTAATGCGATAACAAAAGCTGGAGCAGAATCAGCTAATTACCCATTCTGTACCATTGAACCAAATGTGGGAGTAGTTAGTGTTCCAGATAAGAGATTAGATGTCTTAGAAAAGATGTATAACACAAAGAAAAAAATATATACAGCAATAGAATTCTATGATATAGCAGGATTAGTTAAAGGAGCTTCAAAAGGTGAAGGTTTAGGAAATAAATTTTTAGCCAATATTAGAGAAGTTGAATCAATAGTTCACGTTGTAAGATGTTTTGATGATGAAAATGTTGTTCATGTTGAAGGTACTGTTGATCCAATAAGAGATATTGAAACTATAAACTTAGAATTAATTTTTTCAGATTTAGAAGTTTTAGAAAGAAGAATGGAAAAAGGTATAAAACTTGTAAGATCTGGTGATAAAACTGCTAAGTTTGAATATGGAATTATGGAAAAAATTAAAGAACAATTAGAATCTAATAAACCAGCAAGAACTTTAGAATTTACAGATGAAGAGCAAGCTTTTGTAAAAGGATTATTCTTAATTACTTCAAAGCCTGTTTTATATGCTTGTAATATTTCCGAAGATGATGTTATGGAAGGAAACTTCGAAAATAAATATGTGAAAACAGTAAAAGAATATGCAGCATCTGAAAATTCAGAAGTAATAGTTGTAAGTGCTAAAATAGAAGAAGAATTATCTGGATTAGAAGATGATGAAAAAAATGAAATGTTAAGAGAATATGGATTGGAAGAATCTGGTCTTGATAAGTTAATTGAAGCAAGTTATAAATTATTAGGACTTATGAGTTTCTTAACAGCTGGAGTTCAAGAAGTTAGAGCTTGGACTATTAAAAGAGGGACTAAAGCTCCACAAGCTGCTGGTAAAATCCATACTGATATTGAAAGAGGATTTATCAGAGCTGAAGTTGTTGGATATGATGATCTAGTTGAATGTGGATCAGAAGCAGCAGCAAAAGAAAAAGGTAAGTTCAGACTTGAAGGAAAAGAGTACATAATGGAAGATGGAGATGTAGTTAACTTCAGATTCAATGTATAACATATTTTTTAATACTAAGAGGAACCTTTGATTAAGGTTCCTTTTTTCTTTAAAAAATTATATTTTTAAAATTAAACTTTTATTATGTAAGGATATATTTAGAAGAAAAATAATATATATACTTTAAGAATGTTAATAAGGAGTTATTTTATGGAAACAAAAAAATCATTACGTAATTTAAGTTTTTGGATAATTTTATCTATAATATTTAATCTATTTATTTTTCATTTTAAGGGAGAAAGTGCTGCAATTGAATATTTTGGAGGCTACATAATAGAAATGTCTTTAAGCTTGGATAATTTATTCTTATTCTTAATGATATTTTCAAGCTTTGGAATAAGAGAAGAATATCAAGAAAGAGTTTTATTATATGGAGTTATTGGAGCTATGGTACTACGTCTTATATTTATTTTACTTGGTGTTACTATAGTAAATAAATTCCATTGGATTCTTTATATTTTTGGAGTGGTATTATTATTCAGTGGATTTAAAATGTTGTTTTCTAAAGAAGATAATATACAATTTCATGATAATTTTGCTGTTAAATTATTAAGGAAGGTTATGCCCGTAAGTAATACAATTAATAATAAGAAGTTTTTTGAAAGAAAAAATAAAATTCTTTATGCAACTCCATTATTTGTTGCTTTATTAGTTATAGAATTTTCAGATGTAATATTTGCTTTGGATTCAATACCAGCAATATTCTCAATAACTACAGACACATTTATAGTGTATACATCTAATATATTTGCAATACTTGGATTAAGAAGTATGTATTATGTACTAGCTAAAATGAATAGCATGTTTAGATTTATGAAATATGGAGTTGGATTTATATTAATGTTTACAGGAATAAAGCTTATAATAATTCAATTTGGAATTGAGATATCAGTTGTAAATTCAGTACTAATAATAATGATAATATTACTTACAAGCATTTTATTATCATTATTATTTGATGGTACAAAGAAAGAAAATAGATGCTAAATTATAAGTATATACCTTGTAGTAAAAGGGTAAAATTAATTAAAAATATTTAAATGGTATTTACCTTTTTAAACATAAGGTGTATTATATATTAAAAGATAATTATTATTTTTTAATAAAGAATATTTATAATTTAAAGGGGAAATATATTATGAAAATTGTTGTAATAGGATGTACTCATGCAGGAACAGCTACCATTGTTAATTTAAAGGAACGCTATCCAGAAAGTGAAATAACAGTTTATGAAAGAAATGATAACATATCGTTTTTATCATGTGGTATTGCTTTAAGTATAGGAGGGGTTGTTACTGAAACAGAAAAGCTTTTCTATAATTCACCAGAAAATTTAAAATCTCTTGGAATTTTAACTAATATGAAACATGATGTTTTAGATATAGATTTTGATAATAAAAAAATTAAAGTTAAAAATTTAGATTCAGAAAAAATTTTTGAAGATAATTATGATAAATTAGTTCTTACTTTAGGATCTTGGCCAATAGTACCTAAATTCGAAGGTGGAGAATTAGAAAATATTATTTTATGCAAAAATTATAATCATGCAAAAGTTATTGAAGCAAAATGTAAAGATGCAAAAAATGTAGTTATAATAGGGGCAGGATATATTGGTGTTGAACTTGCAGAAGCTTTTCAAATGAAAAATAAAAATGTTACTTTAATTGATGCAGAAAAAAGGATAATGGCTAAATATTTAGATGAAGAATTTACTGATATAGCAGAAACAGAATTTAAAAATCATAATGTAAATCTAGTTTTAGGTGAAAAGGTAAAATGTTTTAAAGGTGAAAATGGTAAAGTAACACATGTAGTAACTGATAGTGGAACTTATGAAGGGGATTTAGTTATATTATGTATTGGCTTTGCACCTAGCGCAGCATTAGTAAAAGGAAAATTAGAAACATTACCTAATGGTGCAATCATAATAGATGAGTATATGAGAACAAGCAAAGAAGATGTTTTTGCAGCTGGAGATTGTTGTGTAGTAAAATATAATCCAGCAGGTGATACAAGATATATTCCACTTGCAACAAATGCTGTTAGAATGGGAACATTAGTTGCAATGAATATAGAAAATCCAACATTAAAGTATATGGGTACTCAAGGGACATCAGGTATTAAGATATACGAAAAGTGTATAGCTTCAACTGGACTAACAGAAGAAGTTGCAAAAAGTACAACTTCATTTAATGTAGAATCAGTAGTAGTTAAAGATAATTATAGACCAGAATTTATGCCAACTTTTGAAGAAGCATGCTTAAAATTAGTTTTTGATAAAGAAACAAGAAGAGTTCTTGGTGGCCAAATAATATCTAATTTAGATTTAACACAATTTATGAATACACTTTCAGTAGTTATTCAAAATAATATGACTGTTGAAGAACTCGCAATGACAGATTTCTTCTTCCAACCACATTTTAATAAACCTTGGAGCTTATTAAATATAGCAGCTTTAGAAGCTATGAAAAAATAATTTAAAAAAGTATAGTTAATATTAAAAAATATTAACTATACTTTTTTTATGTAGGAAATTGTGGAATTTTTTATTTCCACTTTCAACTAATAAAATATGGTACAACTATTTTGTTCTTCTATACAAAGATATTTAAACAATAAATAACTAAGACTGAAGAAACTGCAACAATAAGCAAATCTTTTTCAAAATATGCTAAAACTATAGCAGCTAAAGTTCCTACAGTTGAATATAACATGTTTTCTGTACTATAAAATATACTAGGAAATGTCATAGCACCTAAAACAGCATATGGAATATAATTCAAGAGAGATTTAATAAATATTGAGTTTATTTTTTTGTTAAATATAGTTAATGGAATTACTCTAGGTATGTAAGTAACTACAGCCATAATTATTACACAAACAATTATATACATTTATAAAACCTCCTTTATAGGAAAAAGATAAGCACCAATTGCAGAAGAGACTATTGATGCAACAATAACAACAAATCCAGAAGAAACTCTATTTAAACAAGGAATATATCTAAAGATACAACTAATTGTAACAGCAATAATAACCACTACTAATATAGGCTTGGACTTTTTAATTTGTGGTATTATTAAAGCAATAAACATAGCGTATAAGGCTATACCTAAAGAATCTTGTAAAGAAGCAGGTAATATTTTAGTAGTTACAGCACCTATAAAAGTTCCTAATGCCCAACCTAAATATGGAAGAGTCATTAATCCTAACATAAATTCAGAACTTAATTCATCTTTTTCAAGTGATGCAAGTGTAAATGTTTCATCTGTTACACCAAAGGATATTATAAAACGTTTAAACAAAGGTATTTTATATTGCATTTTTTGAGATAGAGATAATGACATAAGCATATACCTAATATTTATAACAAATATAGTTAAAGCTATTTCCAAATAAGAAGCAGAAATAAATATTAGGTTAATACCAGCAAATTGACCTGCTGATGTTAAGTTAGTCATTGATATTAATATTGCAATCCATGGACTAAGGCCTCCCCGTACAGCCATCATTCCAAAGGTAATAGAAACAGATAGATATCCAAGTGCAATTGGAATCCCTTTCTTTAAACCATATTTATAATCATCTAAATTATAAATTCTTCTTGTGTTTATAGTTTTTAATTCAATGTTTTTTTTCAAGAATAAGCCCTCCGCAAAAATAAGCAAAAATTTTTATAAATAAAATTATATCAAAAATATATTTGAAAATATATACATTAAAGTAATAGTACTGTAAATTAAAATTTTATTTTAATTTTTTTTATTTATTTAAGATACTTTTAACTAAATTTAAATAAGTATATATTAAGAAGAATTAAATCAGGAGAAATTTTATGAATTTAGTATTAGTGTTTTTAATTACAGCAATAATTGTTTGGAAAAGTATATATACAGTTAAGTTAATTGTAAAATTTACGATAGAAAAAAATAAAAAGGAAAAATATATTAATATAGTTTTATTTAATGGTTATGTCATATATTTTTATTTTTTATACAAAGCTGCTACAAATTCATTAGAATCTCCAATTGAAGGTCCAATTTGGTTAATATTAATTTTTATATTTCTTATATTTGGAAATTTACTCTATGATTTTAGAAATGGAAAAAAAAGATAAAAATTTTATTATTTGTTTAAAAAATTTAATTAAATTTCAAAAAAACTAAGTATATGGAAGGAAATATAATATTTATATAGAATAAATATTATAAAGTGGTTTAAAGTGGTTTAAAGTGGATTGAAATAGAGCTTAAATTGCTGTAAATTATTAAGGTGAGGGTAAATTAATGTTTATTGGAGAATATCAACATTCATTAGATTCTAAAAACAGAATGATTGTTCCAGCAAAGCTAAGAGAAGACTTAGGAGATAAGTTTGTAATAACCAAAGGTCTTGATGGATGTATTTATGCTTATACAATTAATGAATGGGGAATTTTGGAGAATAAGCTTAAAACCTTACCTTTGACAAATAGAGATGCAAGAGCATTTGTAAGATTCTTTTTTTCTGGTGCATGTATAGTAGAATTAGATAAGCAAGGAAGAGGATTAATTCCACAAAATTTAAAAGAATATGCAGGCATAGAAAAGGACATAGTAAGTATAGGGGTATTATCTAGAGTTGAGATTTGGAGCAGGGAAAAGTGGATTAATTACAATGAATCAGATATAGATTATGATCTGATTGCAGAAAAAATGAATGATTTAGGAATATAAGGAGTTTTTAATATGGAATTTAAACATATTTCAGTTTTACTAAACGAATGCTTAGATGCATTAGATATAAAGGAGAATGGAATTTATGTTGACTGTACACTAGGTGGAGCAGGACATTCATCTCATATATTAGAGCGTTTATCAAAGGACGGGGTATTAATAGGAATAGATCAAGACAGGGATGCTTTAAAAGCAGCAAAAGAAAGATTGAAAAGGTTTGAAAATGTAAAATATGTTCATAGTAATTTTTATGACATAGATAATATTCTTCAAAATTTAGATATACCTAAAGTGGATGGAATATTGATGGATCTTGGAGTATCTTCTTACCAATTAGACGAAGGAGAAAGAGGCTTTAGCTATATGAAAGATGCTCCTTTAGATATGAGAATGAATAGAGATAATGATTTTTCAGCTTATGAAATCGTAAATGAATATAGCGAAGATGAATTATACAAAATAATAAAAAATTATGGTGAAGAAAGATTTGCAAAAAGAATTTCAAACTGCATAGTAAATAGAAGAAGCGAAAATCCTATAAAAACTACTATGGAGCTAGTTGACATAATTAAAGCAGCTATTCCAGCAAAAGCGAGAAGAGAAGGTCCACACCCAGCAAAGAGAACTTTTCAAGCTATAAGAATAGAAGTAAATTCAGAACTTAAAATACTTAACCAAACTATTGAAGATGGTGTAAATAGATTAAATCCAGGTGGAAGAATGGCAATAATAACTTTCCATTCTTTAGAAGATAGAATAGTTAAGCTTAAATTTAGAGAACTTAATGACCCATGCACATGTCCAAAGGAATTTCCAATGTGTATTTGCGGTAAAAAACCTAGTGTAAAGTTAGTATCTAGAAAAGGAATAGAACCTACTAAAGAAGAGGTTGAAGAAAATCCAAGAAGTAGGAGTGCGAAACTTAGAATAATTGAAAAGTTATAAAATTTAATTTTTATTATGTTATAAATTAAGCGGGGATGTGAATAAATTGGAAGGAAAAGAATATGATTATATTAAAGGTAGTACAGCAGTAAAACCATCGAGAAAAAGAATAGTAAGTAGACCCAAGAAAAGTAAACAAAATTTACGAAAAGTTAAAAAGAACAAGAGCATTAAGATAAAAAATGAAAAAATAGAAGCAAGAAAAAGTACTCTTATAATATCTATATTGATAGTTTCATTAGGACTTATGACTATTGCAGGAGATGCTAAGGTTTATAATATGCAAAAGAATTTAGGGAAAATAAATAGTGAAATTAATAATGCTGAGGAAACAAATGAAGCATTAAGAGTTAAACTTTTAAAATTTGGATCTTTACAAAATATACAAGAAACTTCAGAAAAGCAGTTATCAATGATGTTACCTACTAAAGATGACATAGTAAAGATAGATTTTTCTGAAAATTATTTTGCAAATTTAGAAACAAATACTGATACTGAGGTTAACAAAAAACAGAGCTTTATATCTAAGTTTATAAGCAAATTCAGATAGTAACTTTTTATTAATTTAAAATAAGTAGTAAAGTTTAAGTGCTTAATAGCTTCATATTCTTAGATAAGTATTTTTTAGACTAATTATAAGGGGATTTTTAATTACATTACAGTTTAAAAAAGAGACACTTAATCTAATAGAAATTATATGGAGGAGTTATAAGTAGTGAAAAAACTAAATTATAAAGATAGAGCAAAAATGCGCAAAAGAATGACTGTAATTATTGCAGGATTGAGTTGTGTGTTTTTAGTGCTAAGTATTAGACTATCTTACATAATGATAGCTAAAAGGCAAGAATATGCAGCAAGAGCGGAAGAACAATGGACAAGCGAAGTAAAAATAGATGCAAGAAGAGGAAGAATATTAGACAGAAATGGCAAAGAATTAGCTGTATCTGCTAATGTGTATAGAGTTGACTTTGATTTAAATTCTATAAGATCTTTTTTAAGGCAAGATTTAACTGAAAAAAGACGAGAAAAGCTTAGTAGTGTTGGAATTAATGTAAAACCAGGACAGGAAGCCTTAACAACTGCTGATATTGCTCCTGTTATTGCAAACGCTCTAGATTTAGATTCAGAAAAGGTAAAAGAAAAATTAGAAACTAAGCTTCCAAGTGGAGCAGATGCTGGTTCAGCAACGCTTATAAGAAGAATTGAAAAAGATGCTGCTGATAAGGTAAGGGATTTAAACATTAGTGGTGTTTTGGTATCACCAGATACTAAAAGATATTATCCGAATAATAATTTTTTATCACATGTTCTCGGAAGCACTAATATTGATGGTCAAGGGTTAACTGGAGTAGAAGTACAATATAATAGTTATTTGTCCGGAGTACCTGGAATGAAAATTTCAGAATTAGATAGAAATAGTGGAGAATTACCTTATACAATATCACAATTCACACCTCCAGTAGATGGAAAGGATATAACTTTAACAATTGATGAGAATATTCAATTCTTTGCTGAAAAAGCAGCACAGCAAACATATGAAGATAATAAAGCTAAAGCAGTATCTATATTAGTTATGGATCCTAAAAGTGGAGAGGTTTTAGCTATGGTTAATAAACCTGATTTTAATCCTAATGTTCCATATGAAGGCACAGAAGATTTTGAAGGTGCAAATGAATCAGAAAAATTACAAAAGATGTGGAGAAATAGACTTGTAAATGATATGTTTGAACCAGGCTCAATTTTTAAAGTTATAACAGCAATTACTGCATTAGAAGAAAATATTGCAAATGCAAATACTGATTTTACATGTGGTGGTGGCTTACATTTTGGAAATAGATATATAAAGTGTTGGAGAACACAAGGCCATGGAGCTCAAAAGTTTCCAGATATAATTCAAAATTCATGTAATGTTGGATTTATGAAGCTTGGAGAAATGATAGGAAAAGAAAAGTTATGTGAATACATTGAAAAGTTTGGATTTGGAAAAGTAAGCGGTATTGATTTACCAGGAGAAACAAGAGGCATTGTTAAAAAGGTTGATAAAATCTCAGAAACAGACTTAGCAACTATAGCTTTCGGGCAAACTAATACTGTAAATTCAGTTCAATATATGACAGCTTTTAATGCTGTTGCAAATGGTGGTCAATTAATACAACCACATGTTATGAAGGAAATTACTCATAGTGGTGAAAATGGAGTTAAAATAGTTGATGAATCATTTAATTCTAAAGTAACGGATGTAGCAACTAAGGAAAAAACAGCAGAACTTAGAAGTTATCTTGAAAGAGTTGTAACTGGTGGATCTGGTGCAGGAACCTTTATGGAAGGGTATCATATTGGTGGTAAAACAGGAACAGCTCAAAAGGTGAATCCGGAAAATGGTACTTATGGTTCAGGACAATATATATCATCTTTTGTTGGTATGGCACCAGTAGATGATCCTAAGATAACTGTAATGGTAACAGTAGATGAACCAAGCAATGGTTCATATTATGCAGGTCAAGTATGTACACCAGCAGCTAAAATGCTATTCTCTGATATATTTAATTATTTAGATAGTAAGTTTTCTGATGAAAATTTAAGTCAAATATCTAGAGATATTATTATTCCAGAGGTTAGAGGAATGAAAGTTGATGAAGCAAAGAAAGTGTTAAAAGAATCTAAGTTAAATTTTTCTATAGATGAATCAGGTGATACTGTTATAGATATGAAGCCATATCCAGGATATGCAGTAAAGGAAGAATCTGAAATAAATCTTTACACAGGTAACAGTGGGTCTTATAATAAAAATGTTGTGATGCCTGATGTAAGAGGATATTCTAAAGATGATGCTAATCAATTATTAACTAGTATTGGAATAACACCAATCTTCCAAGGTGGAGGTATGGTAATAGAACAAAATGTTAATCCGGGAGAAGTTATAACCAAGGGCACATCGGTTAAATTAACTTTAAATTCAGATTATAAAGACTAATTAGAATACTTAAGTTAAAATTTAGCATGTGGGTTTTGCTCACATGCTAAATTATTGTAAAATAATCTTTTATAGAGTATTTAAATAACATAATAAGCATATTATTTAAGGAGATGGTTAAAAATGAACCTTAAAGATATTTTAAAGGGAATAGACTATAAACTTGTACAAGGAAGTTTAGACAAGGAAATATCTTCAATTAATTATGATAGTAGAAAGGTTAATAAGTCCGATATTTTTATTTGTATAAAAGGATATGCTACAGATGGACATAAATATATTCAAAAAGCAATTGAAAATGGCGCGTCTGTTATTATAATACAAGATGATATAGAAATATTAAATAAGAATATATCTGTTATTAAGGTAAAAGACACTAGAAAAGCTTTGGCTCTTATTGGAATAAATTATTACGATAATCCAAGTAAAAAAATGAAGATTATTGGTATAACAGGTACTAATGGCAAAACAACAACTGCATTTATGATAAAATCAATTCTAGAATCCAATGGTAAAAAGGTAGGGCTTATAGGAACTATAGCTAATTACATTGGAAATGAAAAGCTTCATACGGAAAGAACTACACCAGAATCATTAGAATTACAAGAATTATTTAATAATATGGTCAATAAGGGTGTAGAATATTGCGTTATGGAAGTATCTTCTCATTCTCTTGAATTAGATAGAGTATATGGAGTTGATTTTGAGGTTGGAATTTTTACGAATTTAACAAGGGATCATTTAGATTTTCATAAGACTTTTGAAAATTACTATAATTCTAAATTTAAATTATTTAAGAGAAGCAATATAAGAATAATTAATAATGATGATAATTATGGAAAACAAGTAATAAAAGATTTAAATAAACTAAAAGCAAAAAATATATATGATTATTCTATAAAGGAAGACTCTAATTTTAAAGCCTTTGATGAAAAATTGGGAAGTAAGAACATAAGATTTAAAGTTAATTTAGAAAAAGATGAAGAATTTATATTATCAATACCAGGAGAATACAATATATATAATGCTTTAGGTGCTATAGGAGCATGTTATAAGTTAAATATACCAATGGAATCTATAAAAGATGGAATTAACAAAGTTATAGTTCCAGGTAGATGTGAAAGAACAGCTACTAATTATAATTTACCTTATGACATAATAATAGATTACGCTCATACTCCAGATGGATTACAAAACATCTTAGAAACTGCAAGAGGATTTACGCAAGGAAGATTAATTGCTATCTTTGGATGTGGAGGGGATAGAGATAAGGTAAAACGTCCTCAAATGGGTAAAATAGGAACTGAGATAGCAGATATAGCTATAGTAACTTCAGATAACCCAAGAAGCGAAGAGCCTATGAGAATAATAGAGGATATACTAGTAGGAATAGAAAAAGAGAATTATGAAGTTATAGAAAATAGAAAAGATGCTATAAAAAAAGCAATGGATATAGCTAAAGAAAATGATGTGATAGTAATAGCTGGTAAGGGACATGAAACATATCAAATTTTAAAAGATAAAACAATACATTTTGATGAAAGAGAAGTTGTTAAACAAATATTAGATGATAAATAATAAGAGGTGAGATTGTATTATGGATTTAACTCTAAATGAAGTACTAAAAGCAATTAATGGTGAATTGCTAATAAAAAATAATGAAGGAAATTTTGAAAAAATTTCAACTGATACAAGAAAAATTGATAAAAATAGTTTATTTATAGCATTAAAGGGTAATAATTTTAATGGAAATAATTATGTGGTTGAAGCAATAAAAGGTGGATCAACTGTTGCAATAATAGATGAAGTGAATTTTAAGTTAGAAGAGTTAAATGACAAAGGAACAGTTATTAAAGTAAATGATACAAAATCAGCATTAGGAGCTTTAGCAAAATACTATAGAGAAAAATTAGGGATAAAGGTAGTAGGTATAACAGGATCTACAGGTAAAACATCTACTAAAGATTTAGTAGCAGCCTTTTTAAGTGGAAAATATTCTGTATTTAAGACAAAAGGAAACTTTAATAATGAAATAGGGTTACCACTTATGATTTTTGAATTAGATTCAAGTTATGATATTGCAGTTCTTGAAATGGGAACAAGTAACTTTAATGAAATTCATAGATTAACTAATATTGCAAGACCTGATATGGCTATAATTACTAATGTAGGAGTATCTCATATAGAATATTTAAAGACAAGGGAAAATATTCTTAAAGAAAAATTTAGCATAACAGACTTTTTTAAAGAAAATAATACTTTAGTAATAAACTATGAAAATGATATGCTTCAAAAAGTAAATGAAGATAATAAATTTAAAATTGAAAAAATTGGATATGATAAAGAATATGATTTATATGCAGAAAACATAGAGTTAACTGAAGAAAGTACTTCTTTTGATGCAGTTAATAGTAATGGAGAGCGTCATAGATTTAAATTAAATATGGTGGGAGAACATAACATATTAAATGCGCTTTTAGGAATAAGAATATCAGAAAACTTTGGTATTACATTTGAAGAAATGGAACTAGGACTAAATAACTTTGAAGCTACTTCTATGAGATTAGAGTTTATAAAGAAAAATAATTTTACAATAATAAATGACTGCTATAATGCTAGTCCAGATTCAATGAAATCTGCTTTAAGTGTTTTGAAAACATATAGTGGAAGTAGAAAAATTGCTGTGTTAGGAGATATGGGAGAGCTTGGAGATCATGCTAAGTCATCTCATGAAATGGTAGGTCAAGATGCAATAGGAAAAGCAGATATTGTTTTAACAACAGGTGAGTTTAGAGAAGATTATAAAAGTGGTTTTGGAAAAGATGCAGTGACTTTTAACTGTAAAGAGGAATTACAAAATTATTTATGTAATTTAATAAAAGATGGAGATGTTATTTTAGTTAAAGCATCAAGATCAGCAAAATTTGAAGATATAGTAAAAAATATAGAAGCTTTATAGTATAACAAAGGAGGTGAACTGCCAAAAAAGGCAGTATAAGATGGGGGATACAATAAAAGAATTATTAAATCCAACAGTTTTATCAGCATTATTAATGGGATTTGCGTTTTCAATGGTTTTAGGACCGATATTTATACCTATGCTGCATAAATTAAAATTTGGTCAAAACATAAGAAGTGATGGTCCTAAAAGCCATCTGAAAAAATCAGGTACTCCAACTATGGGAGGTCTTATATTCTTTATCTCAGTGAGCGTAACAATGCTTATTATAGGATATAAACCAACTGATGAAGGTATGATAATATTATACTCATTGATTGCATTTGGTGTAATTGGGTTTTTAGATGATATATTAAAAATAATTCATAAAGATAATTTAGGGCTAAGAGCTTATCAAAAGATGATTTTATTATTACTATTTTCTATTGCGTTAGCTTATTATGGATATACTAATATAGGAACAGATATTATAATTCCATTTATGAATTCTAAATTGAATTTAGGAATTTTCTATATACCATTAGTAGTTGTATATTATGCAGCAACAACTAATGCAGTAAATCTTACAGATGGAATAGATGGTCTTGCGTCATCAGTAACCGTTATAGTTTTAACTTTCTTTGCAATAGTAGGTTTTAAAACAGGACATTATCAAGTTGGAGTGTTTTCAATTGCTCTTGCAGGTGCGTTATTAGGATTTCTTAAGTTTAATGCTTTCCCAGCAAAAATATTTATGGGGGATACTGGATCATTAGCTCTTGGAGGTGCAATAGGAACAATAGCTTTAATACTAAAAATGCCATTATTCATAATAATAGTTGGTGGAATATATGTAATAGAAACATTGTCTGTTATAATACAAGTAACATCTTTTAAGACGACAGGTAAAAGAGTATTTAAAATGGCTCCTATCCATCATCATTTTGAACAATGTGGATGGAGTGAGGTTAAATTAGTTACAGTCTTTTCAATAATAACATTAATACTATGCATCATAGGCTTTATTGCACTTTAATTAATTGAAAGTAAATAATTGAAAGGTTATGTTTTAAATGAATGCTGATATTTTAGTATAATATCAACACTGCCTTAAAACAAAGCTTAATACGATAACATTATTTTAATTAACTTAGTAATTAAGTTTGGAGGATTTGTGTATGAGAGTTAGTAAACTCAAAAAAAAGAATATGGGTCAAATAGACTATGGGATATTCTATAGCGTAGTTTTACTATTGGCAGTTGGAGTTGTTATGGTATACTCTGCAAGTTCTTATTATGCTATGTTTAAAAACAATGATAGTATGTACTTTTTAAAAAGGCAACTTGTTTGGGCTGTTTTAGGAATGATAGTTTTAGGGACAACGATGTCAATTGATTACCATAAAATCAAAAGATATACATTATGGCTTATGATAGGGTGTATACCCCTATTGCTAGTTGTGTTTTTATTTCCAGGAGTAAATGGAGCTCAAAGATGGATTCAGATAGGTCCATTATCATTTCAACCATCTGAACTAGCCAAATATGTAGTAGTTCTATTTTTAGCTAAGAGTATAGAAATGAAAGGTGATGGAATAAAGAATTTTTCAACTGGTATAGTACCATATTTATTTGTTTCAGGAATATATGCGGCTTTAGTATTAGCAGAGAAAAACTTAAGTATAGCATCCGTAATAATGATAGTTACATTTATTGTTCTTTTTTCAGCTGGTGGAAGAATAAAACATCTATTTGGAATAGTTGCTCCACTCATGGTAGCGGCAGCGACTATATTTACTTTAGGAGAAGGCTATAGAAGAGCAAGAATGTTAAACTTTATAGATCCATGGAAAGATCCAACAGGAAATGGATATCAATTAATTCAATCTTTTTATGCATTAGGTGCAGGAGGCATTACAGGTCTTGGGTTAGGGCAATCAAGACAAAAAACATTATATATGCCAGAACCACATAATGATTTTATATTTGCAATAATAGGAGAAGAATTAGGACTCATTGGTTGTTTGTGTATAATAATGCTTTTTGTAGTTTTTATATGGAGAGGTATAAAAGTTGCTATGAGTGCAAAAGATACTTATGGAACTTTATTAGCAATTGGTATAACATCTGTTGTCGCAGTACAATCTTTAATAAATATTGCAGTTGTAACTGGTTCAATGCCTGTTACAGGAGTACCATTGCCGTTTATAAGTTATGGAGGAACGTCCCTCGTAATAAATATGGCAGCTATGGGAGTCCTCTTAAATATATCGCGTCAGACAGAAGGAAAAAAGGATAAGTAAATTAAGTTATTCTTTAAAATTATATGTTGATATATGCAATAGGTGAAGTGGAATTGTAATTGGACTTTGAGAATATTTAATTAGTATTTATAAGTTTAATTACTAAACTCACCTTTACTTATACATATATCAACACACTCCTAAAACATAGCCTTAAATAAAAATAAGAGTCATAATTATTTTAAAATTATGACTCTTATTTTATTAAGTTTTTCTTATTATGTAAAATCTATTAAAAAGTTGATGAAAATTTTCAAACAAAGTGGTATTATTATATAAGAAATTTATTAAAAAATTTTATTTTAAGATAAATTTTAAATATATATTATTAAGTAGAGAAATAGGGATGGGCATGGTAAAAAAAACAAATAAATATATTATAAAGTCTAAGCGTAAAAGATTCATAAAGAAAATAATAATAACGCTTCTTTTTTTAATTATGGGAATAATAATATTTATTACTAAATCAAATATTTTTATAGTAAAAAAGGTAGCAGTTACAAATAATCCAATAATAACTGGTGAAGATGTAAAAGAGAGATGTGAAAAGGTACTTGGAGAAAATATTTTTTTTGTAAGTAAGTCTGATTTGACAAATGAAGCTAAAAAAAATCCTTATGTTGAGTCTGTGACAGTAACAAAAAAATTTCCTAAACAAATAAATATAAATATAGTGGAAAAAGAGGGAATTTACTATATAGATGAAGGTAAAAATAAATTAATTTTAAGTAATAGATTAGTTTTACTTGAAAGAACTGATGACTTAAAAGGAAGAAATTTAGTAGAAATAAAAGGTATTGAATATAAAGAAGGGGAAGTTGGAGAAAAAGTCTTAGATGATGATAGAATTAGTGAAATATTAACTACTTTCTATGATATAGTGAGAAACAATCCAACAGAATATAATATTAAATCTATTGATCTCCAGGATTTAACTAATATTAAAGTATATATAGGGGAAGTAGAAGGAAGACTAGGAAATGATGAAAATTTATTAGATAAAATGAATAAAGTAATCCATATTGTGTCAAGTCCAGAAGTATCAATGACTAAAGGATACATAGATGTTAGTTTTGAAGGTGCACCTGTATATTATCATGAATAGGAAAGGTAGGTAAAAATGAAGATATCTAAATCACAAATTTTTGTAGCACTGGTATGCGCACTTTTAGGTTTTTTATTGGCATATCAATTTAAGATGTTATCAAATAAAAATGGTCCAACGGAAATAAGCAATTATGATAAAAATAATATTATTGCAGAACTAGAAAACTTAAGAAAAGAAAAAGAGGAATTACAAAAGTCAAATAGTGAATTATCAGAAGAACTTAAGGTACTAGAAGAATCAGCTGCTAAAGAAGGCGATTTAGGAAAAGAAATTAAAAATAAGTTAGATACTTCAAGAATGAATTTGGGTATAATTGACGTTAAAGGACCAGGAGTAGTAATTACAATAACTCCTAAAACATCAATATTTGAATCTAACACTGGAGTAAGTGGGGTAAGTTTAGGTGAAGAAGAACTTGTTCATATTGTAAATTTACTTTGGTATTCAGGAGCAGAGGCAATTTCTATAAATGATATACGAATAACACCACAAACAGGAATAAAAATAGCAGGTAATGGTATATCTATAGGTTCATCAGGCAGAATATATCCTAATGATAAAATAACTATAAATGTTATTGGAGATAAAGGAAGATTAAATGTAGGTATATCCTTTCCAGGGTCTTTAGATTATGGAGCACTTCCTAATTATAATTGTGAAGTTAAAACAAGTGATGATATATTGATTTTAAAAACAACTCAATCTATAAAGAATGAGTTTATAAAAGCAGTTAAAGAATAGAATTATAAGGAGGAAAAAAGTTGATTGCAATAATTGGTCTATTAATAGGAGTCATATTAGGTTTTGTATTTGATGTTAATATTTCTGAAAGTTTTTCACCATATATGTCGGTTGCAATACTTGCATGTTTAGATTCAGTCTTTGGTGCAGTAAGAGCAAATTTATCTAAGAATTTTCAAACAGATATATTTATATCAGGATTTTTTGGTAATGCATTGCTTGCGGCAGGTTTAGCATATCTTGGAGATAAACTTGGAATTCCTATATACATAGCGGCGGTAATAGTATTTGGTGGAAGAATTTTTAATAACTTTGCAATAATAAGAAGACTCCTATTGGAAAAATTAAAATCGCGCTAAAGTAGGTGAGATTGTGAATAAAAGTAAGCAGACATTCCTTATTTTTCTTACAACTTTAATTTTAGGAATTTTAATTTCAACAAATATTAATCTTGGAGAAATACAGTCATTTGTAGAGTTAAATGCTAAACAATATAAAGATGCTATAGAAGAAAGAGCTAATTTGTATAAAGAAATAGGAAATCTAAAAGAAAATAATAGTGAAATTAAAGATAAAATTAATGACTATATGAAAGAAGATGAAAAGAACGATAAAATTCTTGAAGATATGAAAGCTCAAATTTTAGATTATGAATTATTTGTAGGCTCAAGTCAAGTTGAAGGTCCTGGAATAGTATTAAAAATAAATGATGCAAGCATTAATTTAGAACAAGACTCACAGTTTGAAGTGACGGATAAAATATTTCATGATAATGATATGGCATTAGTTTTAAATGAGCTGCGAAAAGCAGGAGCAGAAGCTATTAGTGTTAATAATCATAGGGTAGTCCCATGTACAGGGGTAATATGTAATTGGGCTTTTATAGGATTTGATGATAATACTATGGAGTCAGCTCCATTTAGTATATATGCAATTGGAGATCCAGAAAAGCTAAAGACTGCATTGTTAGAAGATGGAAGTCACGTAAAAGAACTTATAATTAGAAATCTTTATGTAGAAATAGAAGAAAAAGATAAAATAACATTGCTCCCAAGTAGAGCTGCTAATGAGATTGAATTTATGAAAAGATACGAAAATAATTAAAAAAAATTAAAAAATTTTAATTTTAATATACTTTATTAAAGGAAATTTAATTTTTATAGAGAATAATATTAAAGATAGAGAATAATAAGTAAAAGGAGTAGACTATGAGCATTAAGGAAAATATAGAAAAGCTAAAATTAGAAATTCCTAAAAATGTAGAGCTCCTGGCTGTTTCTAAAACCAAACCTATAGAGGATTTAAAAGAAGCATACGAAGCAGGAATTAGAGATTTTGGTGAAAATAAAGTACAAGAACTTGTTAATAAGGAAGAAAATCTTCCAAAGGATATAAGATGGCATTTAATAGGTAAACTTCAAACTAATAAAGTAAAATATTTAGTGAATAAAGTTCACTTAATACATTCTTTGTCTAGTATAAAACTTTTAAATGAAATTGAAAAAGTTTTTGAAAAAAATGATACAGTGGCAAATGTATTAATTCAAATAAATATTGGTAGAGAAGAAAGTAAGAGTGGAATATTAAAAGAAGAACTACCAGACATAATAGAAGCTATTGAAAATTGTAATCATGTATTAGTTAAAGGCATTATGGTTATTATTCCTAAAGGTGATGAAAAAAATAATAGAAAATACTTTAAGGAAACGAAGGAAATATTCGATTATTTAAAGGTAAGGGAATATAAGAATATAAAAATGGAAGTACTTTCTATGGGAATGACTCATGATTTTAATGAGGCAATAGAAGAAGGTTCTACCTTGGTGAGAATTGGACAGGGGATATTTGGAGAAAGAAATTATAATACAGGAGGAGAAAAATAATGAGTAATGTATTAACAAAAATGAAGTCATTTTTAGGATTAGGGGACGAAGAATATGATGAATATGATGAATATGATGAAAATTATGAAGATTCAGAAGATGATGATGTAGAAGACATGATAGAACCTGTTATTACAAATAAAAAAAATAGCAAGGTTGTAAATATTCATACATCGCCAACAACAAAAGTAACAATAACAAAGCCGGTTGATTACGAAGAAGCAACAGAAATTTGTGATGCTTTAAAAAATAGAAGAATAGTTTTAGTAAATACCACTTTGTTAGAATTAAAAATAGCACAAAGATTATTAGATTTTATAAGTGGTTCTTGTTATGCTTTAGGCGGGGAACTTCAACAAATAGAAAAAGGTGTTTATATCCTTTCTCCATCAAATGTAGAAGTAACTAATGAGTTAAAGAATGAATTAAGTTCAAAAGCTTTATTTAATTGGTCAAAATAGGAGGAGACATGGCATTTATTATTGGGAATTTTATTAGTATACTTTTTAGAATAATAGAATTAGCTATACTAATAGAATGTATATCTTCTTGGATTTCTCCAGGAAAGCAAAATGAATTTCTTAATATAATAAGTAGCTTCACTTATCCAGTACTAGAACCATTTAGAAAGCTTCAATATAAGTTTATGCCAAATATGATGATAGATTTTTCACCTATTTTTGCAATCTTTGCATTAGATATAATTAAGGCTGTTATATTATCTATAATTTATTAATTATGAAAGAAAAAATAATAAATTATTTTTCAGAAGATGATAAAATTGAGGCATTAAACTTATATGAAAAATATATGCTAGCAGTAGATAAAGATATACCTGTTTTTGGGAATTGTTTTTATTCACCAAAGGTATGGAAATGGTTTAAGAAAAATTGTGAAACTAGCAAATTTAAAGTTACTTGTGAAGGTATTTTTAAGGATTCAGAAAGAAAAATGATTTCATTTAATAATATTTATGATAGTCCTTTTCCTATAAGGTTACTTAAGGTTGAAGGAAAATCTAAGTTTTCCAATTTAGAGCATAAGGATTTTTTAGGTGGAATCTTATCACTAGGAATAGAAAGAAATAAAATTGGAGATTTAATAGTTGAAGATAATGTATGTTATTTGCCTATACATGAAGACGTATTAAATTTTCTATTATCTAATGTTGATAAAATTGGAAAGACTCCCTGCCGTATTACTGAAATACAAAATGAGGGAGACTTTCCTGAAATAAAATTTAAAGAGGATGTTATTTTAGTTTCATCTTTAAGAATTGATGGGATTGTTTCAAAAATATCGAAGTTATCTAGGGCAAAAGCTCAAATGTTAATAGATCAAGGTCAAGTTTTAATTGAGTATAATAAGATTAAAGATAAAAGTTATGAAGTTAAAAGTGATGAGAGAATTGTTATAAGAGGAATTGGAAAATTCATTGTAGGAGAAGTTATTGGAAGCAGTAAAAGCGGAAAATATAAACTGATTATAAAAAAATATACATAGTTGAGGTGAGTTTATGAAGTTAACACCAATGGATATAACAAATAAAGAATTTAAAAAAGGATTAAGAGGATATAACGTAGAAGAAGTTGATGAATTTTTAGATGAAATAGTAGAAAATTATGAAGAGCTATATAAAGAAAATTCTAATTTAAAAGAAAAGTTAACAAATATGCAAGAAAAAGTTGATCATTATTCACAAATTGAAACAACAATTCAAAATACATTAGTTTTAGCACAAAATGCAGCAGAACAAGCTAAGAGTAGTGCACAAAAAGAAGCCGAATTAGTACTTAAAAATGCAAATGAAACTGCTCAAAAAGTTCTTGATAAATCTCATAATGATGTTATTGGCATTAATGATGAATATGAAAGAGTTAAACAAGAATTTATTAAATTTAGAGCAAAATACAGAAATTTCATGAATACTCAACTTGAAACTTTTGATGATTTAGAAAAAGATTTTATAAAAAATTATAACGTTTCAGAACCTATTGATGATGGAGACATGAAAGAAAAGGATATTGTTGATCAAGAAGTAGAAGTAGAAATTTCAGATGATGATTTGATTGATTACGATAAAAATTCACTTACTGAGGATTTAAGTGAAATAAAAAGCTTTTTTGCTAAGGAGTAAAATTTATATTATGTAAGTTTATTTACCTTTAAATTGTTATGCATAATTACAGTTTAAAGGTATTTTTATTTATTTGATTAAAACATAATTTAATGATAAAAAGGAAAAAGTATTTAAATGATAAGGGATAATATATTACAATGAAAAATTTTTATTGTATGGGTAAAAAAATCGACAATCATTATAGTACATTTAGTGATTTATATATATATATTTGTTGAGTAATATATAGGATTATATTATAATATTGAGAGAATATTTACAGAAAGGCTATTATTTTTATGGAAGAAAATATTTTAACAGTAAGCAAAGAGAATGAGGGAACTAGAATAGATAAATATTTAAGCGAAATGTTAAATGGAAAATCTCGTTCTTTTGTTCAAGGCCTTATTGAAAAAGAAAACATTAAGGTAAATAGTGAATTAATTAAAAGCAATTATAAATTAAAAGCTTGGGATGAAATATCAATAACAATACCAGAAGCTGAAACTTTAAAAGTTGAATCTGAAAATATAGATTTAGATATATTATATGAAGATAAGGATATAATAGTAGTTAATAAAGAACAAGGAATGGTTGTTCATCCAGCACCAGGTAATTACAATGGAACGCTGGTAAATGCATTATTATTTCATTGTACTGACTTATCTAGTATAAATGGAGTTATAAGACCAGGAATAGTACATAGAATAGATAAAGATACTTCAGGTGTATTAGTAATAGCTAAAAATGATGAATCTCATAATAAATTGGCTTCTCAATTAAAAGATCATTCAATGAATAGAGAGTATTATGCCTTAGTAGAAGGCATATTTAAGAATGATTCTGGAATCATAGATAAGCCTTTAGGAAGAGACAAGAAAAATAGGCTAAAAATTGCAATAACTCAAGATGGAAGAAGAGCGGTAACTCATTATGAAGTTTTAGAAAGATATGATTTAGGATATACGCTTATAAAATGTAAACTTGAAACAGGTAGAACACATCAAATAAGAGTACATATGGCATCACTTAATCATCCTTTAGTTGGAGACCCTATTTATGGATTTAAAAAACAAAGATTTAAATTAAAGGGACAAATGTTACATGCTAAAAAATTAGGATTTATACATCCAACTAAAAATGAATACATGGAATTTTCAACAGAATTACCACAATATTTTGAAGAAGTATTACAAAAATTAAGATAAAATATAGTATTAATAGGGGGAAGAAATTATGGAATTAAAATCAACTTTATTAGATGATAAAGCGATAAAAAGAACATTAATTAGAATTTCTCATGAAATAATTGAAAGAAATAAAGGTGTAGAAGATATAGTCCTTATTGGTATAAAAAGAAGGGGATATCCATTAGCAGAAAGAATAGCAGAGCAAATTGAAGGCATTGAAGGTAGGAAAGTAGATGTTGGATATGTTGATATAACTTTATATAGAGATGATCTTACTATCGTTGAAAAAGATCCAAAAGTTAAGAGTATCGATATAGAAACAACTATAAAGGATAAAAAAGTAATATTAGTTGATGATGTATTATATACATGCAGAACAGTTAGAGCAGCCATTGATGCAGTTATGGACTTAGATAGGCCAGAAGGAATACAATTAGCTGTTTTAATAGATAGAGGTCATAAGGAATTACCTATAAGAGCAGATTATGTTGGTAAAAATATACCTACATCTAAAAATGAAGTTATAAAAGTTATGTTAAATGAAATTGATGGAGAAGATTCTGTAAAAATATATGATTCTATTAATTAGTATAATAGATGAATTTTATAAAAGGAGCAAACTATGTATAATTTAATTGCAACAAGTACTTTTGGTATAGAAAGCATAACAGCAAAAGAATTGAGAGCGCTTGGTTATGAAGATCTAGAAATTGAAAATGGGAAAGTAACATTTGAAGGAGATGAAATGGATATAGCTATAGCCAATGTCCATTTAAGAACTGCTGATAGAGTATTAATTAAAATGGCTGAGTTTGAAGCAAAATCTTTTGAGGAACTTTTTCAAGGAACTAAGAATGTGAAATGGCACGAAATAATACCTAAAGATGGAATTATGCATGTTGTAGGGAAATCTGTAAAATCAACACTACATAGTGTACCTGATTGCCAATCTATAGTAAAAAAAGCTGTAGTTAGCAGTATGAGTGAACATTATGGAATTGAAACTTTTAGTGAAAGTGGTTCTACATATAAAATCGAAGTTGCTATTTTAAAAGACAAAGTAACATTAACAATAGATACTACTGGTCCTGGATTACACAAAAGAGGATATAGAGAACTAGCAGGAATAGCACCATTAAAAGAAACATTAGCAGCATCAATGCTTTTACTTTCAAGATGGAATGATAACTTTGAACTTGTAGATCCATTTTGTGGATCAGGAACTATACTTATAGAAGCTGCTATGATAGCATTGAATATAGCACCAGGATGTAATAGAAACTTCGTGGCAGAAGAGTGGTCTGATGACATAAGAAACACATTTGCCATGGTTAAAGATGGAGCTAAAAAAGCAGTTAAAGATAAAGAAATAAATTTAATAGGATATGATATAGATTATAGAGTTTTAAAAGTTGCTATGGATAATGCTGAAAAAGCAGGAGTTTCTAAGTATATAAAATTCCAAAAGAGAGATTTCATGAGCTTTTCAAGTTCTAAAAAGCATGGGTTCATAATATCAAATCCACCATATGGTGAAAGAATTGGTGAAAGAGAAACATTAGAGCCTCTTTATAATTATATGGGCCAAATGAAGAGAAAACTTAATGAGTGGGACTTTAATATTTTAACGTCTATTGAAGGATTTGAAAAATTGTTAGGAATAAAATCTACTAAAAATAGAAAGTTATATAATGGAACAATCAGATGTTATTATTATCAATATTTTGATAATATAAAAATTAAAAATCCAGGAGATACATTAATAAATGAATTAATGGATTAAACATATACTTTAAATAAAGGTTATGTTAAAAAAATGTTGATATATGCAATAGGAAAAGTGGCATTGTAATTGGACTTTGAGAATTGTTAAGTGAGATTTGAAATTTTATATTTCGTTCATTGAACTTACTCAGCGACTATATAGGAGTCGAGTTTCTTTTTATATTCATATTTACTGCTTGTCAAAAGTAAGTGTCCAAATTTTACATTTGGAAACACGAACTTTCACACAGTACAATTTTATATTGGGAGCAAGCTAAAATAGGACTATACTCATTTTAGTATTCCTAAGTTCAATTACTCAGTCCACTTTGCTTATGCATATATCAACACTTTGCTAAAATACAGCATAAGTAAAAAAACGATAATTCAAAGTTAATTTTTGGTTATCGTTTTTTTTGTTTATGAAATTGTAGAATTTTTGAAGACTTTTAATTAAAAGGCTATGTTTTAAAACAGTGTTGATATTGTAGTATAAAGCTCATGGACAGAGGAATTTACTTTAAGAACTCTAAAATAAAGCT
>NZ_JAVJAN010000099.1:0-1208 GCF_031344075.1 Clostridium aquiflavi | reverse complement strand
CCCTTAAGCGACTTAATCAGTATAACATTTAATTTCTTTTCTGTCAACAAGTTTTTAATAAGTTGAAATTTAATTTCTTAACTTCTTTTTAACTTGTTTGCCACATCTCTCAGCGACGTGTTTTATCTTACCATATATATTAACTGCCTTTACCTCAATATATCTTATTCAAACAATTTATACTTATATTACTCAGTTATTCTTAGTTATTCTCTATAATTCGATTATTGACACACTAGGATAAGTTATACCATAATTTCTATCTATAAATCGAAAATGATACATCAAATCAAGTGGTTTTTCTGTTTTTTTATATTTATATAAAGTAACTTTTAGTGTCGAATTCTCTCTTTAACATGTTTTTGTAATATTTATATTCTTAATAATATAAATATATCTTATATTAAAGGTAACATTTTTATAATAAAATTCATGAATAATCTATTTAAACTTTTATAAATAATCTTTACCCTAACTTATCATATAAAAATTAACTACATATTTATAAGAAATAACATATTTATAAGAAATAACATATTTATAAATACTTAAAAACACTGTTCAAAAATAATTAGTTATTATAAATTTTCTATAAACTAAAGACTATTTTTAAATTTAATTACTAGTATAATATACAATTGTGCTTAGATCTCAAGAAAATATTGATCTTTCAAATCAATTAGAATTTTAAATTTACATAGTTACTTATAATTGTGACTATAAATAAATAGATATATTTTAATAGTATCTCTGTACATAATTTAATTGTATAAAGATTTTCAGAACATTATATTAGTTTTTCCCTAAAAATATTAGACATCAAAATTTTATATAGAAAATTCAAAATATTTTTTAAACAACTCAGAAAATCATGACAACTAATGATATAGCAAACTTGAGAATTGTCATAATTATAATAATGTTTTATTTTGTAAAATTTCCTGCACTCGCGACGAATAGAAATCCAACTATCTCACAATGTAATTAATATATATGATGGTATTTTAAGTTATTAAAAAAGAAAAAGGACTCTAACTGCCATAATTTAAACTTTTTAAATAAATATATAACATAATGTTTATAAGGTTGTGGATAAACTAAAAAAAAGAAAGAAAAAAGTGCAAAACTAATTAAAATAAATAGTATTGCACTTAACATATATAACTTTTACTTAAAAAAGAACAACATCTCATGGACTTTTTTATTTC
>NZ_JAVJAN010000098.1:0-1208 GCF_031344075.1 Clostridium aquiflavi | reverse complement strand
TAATTATTAAAATTAAGCGTTAATCTTAGTAACAACTCCTGAACCTACAGTTCTTCCGCCTTCTCTGATCGCAAATCTTAATCCTTCATCCATAGCTACTGGATTGATTAATTCAACGTTCATGTCAATGTGGTCTCCAGGCATTACCATTTCCATTCCGTCTGGTAATTTTATTGATCCTGTAACGTCTGTTGTTCTGAAGTAGAATTGTGGTCTATATCCATCAAAGAATGGAGTATGTCTTCCACCTTCTTCTTTTTTAAGTACGTATACTTGACCTACGAACTTAGTGTGTGGGTGTACTGAATTAGGTAATGCTAAAACTTGACCTCTTTCGATATCAGTTCTTTGAACACCTCTTAATAATGCTCCGATATTATCTCCTGCTTGCGCTTCGTCTAATAACTTTCTGAACATTTCGATTCCAGTTACAACAACTTTCTTCTTTTCTTCACTTAATCCTACGATTTCAACTTCGTCTCCTACGTGAAGTACTCCAGTTTCAACTCTACCAGTTGCAACTGTTCCTCTACCAGTGATTGTGAATACATCTTCTACTGGCATGATGAATGGTTTATCTGTTGCTCTTTCTGGTGTTGGAATGTAGCTATCTACTGCTTCCATTAATTCTAAGATTGGAGCAATTGCTGCTTCATCTGTTGGGTTTTCTAATGCTTTTAATGCAGATCCTTTTATTACTGGAATATCATCTCCTGGGAAGTTGTATTCGCTTAATAATTCTCTAACTTCCATTTCAACTAATTCTAATAATTCTTCGTCATCTACCATATCTGCTTTGTTTAAGAATACTACAATGTAGTCAACTCCAACTCTTGATGCTAGTAGGATATGTTCTCTTGTTTGTGGCATTGGACCATCTGCTGCTGAACAAACTAAGATAGCTCCATCCATTTGTGCTGCTCCTGTGATCATGTTCTTAACATAGTCAGCATGTCCTGGACAGTCAACGTGAGCATAATGTCTGTTTTCTGTTTCATACTCAACGTGTGAAGTATTGATTGTGATTCCTCTTTCTTTTTCTTCTGGAGCTTTATCTATTTCTGCATAGTTAAAAGCTTCTGCAAATCCTCTGTTTGCTAATACAGTTGTGATTGCAGCTGTTAATGTTGTCTTACCGTGGTCTACGTGACCGATTGTTCCAATATTTACGTGTGGTTTACTTCTCTCAAATTTTTCTTTTGACATTC
>NZ_JAVJAN010000097.1:0-1268 GCF_031344075.1 Clostridium aquiflavi | reverse complement strand
TAATGAAACTCACTGCTCACATACGTTTGCAGGAGTAAGTTCGAGTAACCAAATTATAAATTTGGACTCTCACTTAAACAGCTCAATAAATTACAGTTTGTCACGACATTATTATTCTATTGATGAACAGGGCAGCACTAATTTTATAACAGATGATGCTGGAAATATTAAGAATGAATACTACTATGATGCTTTTGGTAATGTACTAGATTCAAGAGAAGAAGTTCATAATAGAATGACTTATACAGGACAGCAGTTTGATGGAATAACTCAACAATACTATTTGAAAGCTAGATATTATAATCCTGTTCTAGGTAGTTTTATTCAAGAAGATGTATATAGAGGCGATGGACTAAATCTTTATGCCTATTGTCAAAATAATCCTGTTGGATATTGGGATCTAAGTGGATATGCAATGTGTCCACTGGATAATTGGTTTTATGTCAATATTTAGGACACTGAAAGTCAAACTTTAATCCTACAATTCTTGCTAAAATTATAATTAATAAGATATAATAGATATATGGACTTAAAGAAAGTGTGGTGAGTAATTTGCCTAAAAAACATGATTATGATGCAGCTTGGAAGACAATACTTGAAGCCTTCGAAGTAGAAGTAGTAGAAGTTTTATTTCCAGAAATATTTGATGAAATAGCATGGGAAAAGGGAACAGAAAGTTTAGATTTAGAGCTTGCAGAAATCCAAAGAGAAATATTTGATAAAGATAGTGCAGAAAAGATAATTTCAGATAAAATAATAAAGGTAAGATTAAAAGATAATAATAGCAAAATACTATTCATTCATGTTGAAGTTCAAAGCTATAGTAGCGATGAAGATGTCTTTGGAGAGAGAATGTTTAGATATTTCTATAGAATATGGGATAAATTTAGATATAAAAATAAAGATAAAAGTGAAGTTATAGCAGCAGCTATATATACTTATAAAGGCGAACGTGGAAAAGACACAAGATATGTGTATAGAGTTCCAAAGCTTGATGAGGAAATACTTGTATATAACTTTAGAACATAGATATTGAAAAAATAGAATTAGAAAATATAAGTTATGATAATCCTTTAAAATTAGTATTTAAGATGGCGAAAACGCTTCTTGAAATAAAACCAAAAGATGAGGATGTTTATAAAGCAAAAATACAACTTGCAGAAGAGTTAGTTGAATACGATAAGATTAAAAATGAAGAACAAATAAAAGCATTAGCAGATTTTTTAGAATACTTATTTTTGATTGAAGATAAGGAATTAGAACAAAAA
>NZ_JAVJAN010000096.1:0-1355 GCF_031344075.1 Clostridium aquiflavi | reverse complement strand
GAAATAAAAAAGTCCATGAGATGTTGTTCTTTTTTAAGTAAAAGTTATATATGTTAAGTGCAATACTATTTATTTTAATTAGTATTGCACTTTTTTCTTTCCTTTTATAAGTTTATCCACAACATTATAAACATTATATTGGGTTTTTATTAATAATTACTCCTTAGCAGACTTTCTTTATAGTTTATTTTTCTAACTATAACACTTAATGAAAAGCCACTTGGATTATATTTAGAAGATGCATTAGAAGCTATGAAAGCTGTAAATTCTCATTTGGAAAAAATATTTATGCTTGGATTTATGAGAAGGTATGATAAATCATATGCTTATGCTAAACAAAAAATTGAAGAGGGGTCTATAGGTAAGGTTGTCTTGGTAAGATGCTATGGGAAATAGGAGGAGCTTATGAACATAAAGAATTTGATAAAATAAATGATGCTGAAACTGTAGCCGCTATGGTTAAGTTAAAAAATGGAACTATGACACTACTTGTTGCTGGCAGAAATTGTGCTCATGGATATCATATAGAAACTGAAATAATAGGAACTAAAGGAACATTAAGAATTGGAACAACTCCAGATAAAAATTTAGTAACGGTATTTAATGATAATGGAATTAATAATGAATGTGCTGGTGGATTTTTAAAAAGATTTGAGGATGCATATTTAGCAGAGGTTAAAGAATTTGTTAATTGTGTATTAGAAAATAGAAAGCCAGTTGTTACTGTTGAAGATGGCGTCTTATCAACTATTGTTGGATATGCATGTAAAGGATCTTTTGAAATTGGAGAATTAGTTAGGGTTGATTGTTCTGAATATGAAAAATTAAAATAGCAAACTAATATACAAAATAAGTAACTTGTATTAATTTATCCAAGGGAAATTAATACATTCTACATTATCAATTCATATATTTGACATATAAATACTATATTTTTTATTTAGTGTAATTGACCAATGTATATTTAATTAAATAATTAAGAAAAAAACTATAGATAAAATAGAAGTATAGTTAATAAAAAGTTGATTTACAATCTATATATATTACATTTGCTAGACTTTAATAGAATTAGAAAACTAATACTAAAATCATAAAATATTAAAATTATGATTTTAATAAGGTGATTTATGAGTTTATATAAACAAACATCAATATAACGGTTCCTAGTGTATCAGTAATTAAATAAATGAGAATTATAAAGAATTTACTAGTATTATAGAGTTAACTTTAAAATATGCATATTTATATGCCAAAGGCAATTAACATATATGGTAAGATAAAACACGTCGCTGAGAGATGCGGCAAACAAGTTAAAAAGAAGTTAAGAAATTAGATTTCAACTGATTAAAAAACTT
>NZ_JAVJAN010000094.1:0-1658 GCF_031344075.1 Clostridium aquiflavi | reverse complement strand
GGTTCACACTTTTGTGTGAGCGGTAGAGGAGCGTCGTAATCGGGCTGAAGTCGTACCGTAAGGAGCGGTGGACTGATTACGAGTGAGAATGTTGGCATTAGTAGCGAGATGTGGGTGAGAATCCCACAGGCCGAATACCTAAGGTTTCCTCAGGAAGGTTCGTCCGCTGAGGGTTAGTCGGGACCTAAGCTGAGGCCGAAAGGCGTAAGCGATGGACAATCGGTTGATATTCCGATACCACTATTATCGTTATTATCGATGGTGTGACGGAGAAGGATAGGATGTGCTAGCTATTGGATGCTAGTCTAAGCGTTTAGGGAGTTAGGATAGGCAAATCCGTTCTAACAATTCTGAGGCGTGATGGGGAAGGTTCTAAGGAACCGAAGTATCTGATTCCATGCTTCCAAGAAAAGCATCTAGAAAGAGAAATAGTGCCCGTACCGCAAACCGACACAGGTAGGTGAGGAGAGAATCCTAAGGCCGGCGGAAGAATTGCAGTTAAGGAACTAGGCAAATTGACCCCGTAACTTCGGGAGAAGGGGTGCCTGCGAGAGCAGGCCGCAGAGAATAGGCACAAGCAACTGTTTAACAAAAACACAGGTCTCTGCTAAAGCGAAAGCTGATGTATAGGGGCTGACGCCTGCCCGGTGCTGGAAGGTTAAGGGGAACACTTAGCGTAAGCGAAGGTGTGAACTTAAGCCCCAGTAAACGGCGGCCGTAACTATAACGGTCCTAAGGTAGCGAAATTCCTTGTCAGGTAAGTTCTGACCCGCACGAATGGCGTAATGACTTGTGCACTGTCTCAACTGCAAATCCGGCGAAGTTGTAGTGCGAGTGAAGATGCTCGCTACCCGCGATTGGACGGAAAGACCCCGTAGAGCTTTACTGTAGCTTAGCATTGAATTTCGGTATTGTCTGTACAGGATAGGTGGGAGACTGGGAAATCAGAGCGTCAGCTTTGATGGAGTCATCCTTGGGATACCACCCTGATAGTACTGGAATTCTAACTGGATGCCATGAATCTGGTGACAGGACATTGTTAGGTGGGCAGTTTGACTGGGGCGGTCGCCTCCTAAAAAGTAACGGAGGCGCCCAAAGGTTCCCTCAGAACGGTCGGAAATCGTTCGTAGAGTGCAAAGGCATAAGGGAGCCTGACTGCGAGACCTACAAGTCGAGCAGGGACGAAAGTCGGGCTTAGTGATCCGGTGGTACCTCGTGGGAGGGCCATCGCTCAACGGATAAAAGCTACCTCGGGGATAACAGGCTGATCTCCCCCAAGAGTTCACATCGACGGGGAGGTTTGGCACCTCGATGTCGGCTCGTCGCATCCTGGGGCTGAAGTAGGTCCCAAGGGTTGGGCTGTTCGCCCATTAAAGCGGCACGCGAGCTGGGTTCAGAACGTCGTGAGACAGTTCGGTCCCTATCCGTCGCGGGCGCAGGAAATTTGAGAAGAGCTGTCCTTAGTACGAGAGGACCGGGATGGACCGACCTATGGTGTACCAGTTGTTTCGCCAGAAGCATAGCTGGGTAGCTAAGTCGGGACGGGATAAACGCTGAAAGCATCTAAGCGTGAAGCCTCCTTCAAGATGAGATTTCCCATAGCGTAAGCTAGTAAGACCCCTTGAAGACTACAAGGTTGATAGGTCAGAGGTGTAAGT
>NZ_JAVJAN010000093.1:0-1782 GCF_031344075.1 Clostridium aquiflavi | reverse complement strand
TTTAAATACATCTCATGTTAAGGTTAAACCCATAGTAAAATAGCCATTCTCTAAAATCAATAATATCACTAAAGCATTGAAACTTCAAGGTTTTAAGGAAACTTTCCCAGCCGATTGTAAAATTCTCCGAAAAATTTTCAAAGATTACTTTAGCCCTGTAATTTCAATGGATTAATGAGTTTTACATAAATTTATGGCTGGTAAAATAGAATGTTTAATATTCTATTTAAACTGTACACTTTCTTAGTATTGAATAATAAAAAATCACAAATCCAATTCTTTGAATAATGCGATTTTACACTCTGTTATTTATTTTTATAACTTAGAATAAATTCTATCAGGCATATGTTTTAAAATAAATGCCATAACTCCCCACCTTTTAGTTACATATGCTATTTTCTTTCTTTGTTTTATTTTATCATATATTTGATATGATGCTTTTTCAAGTGGTTGAACCCAAAATAATCCTTCTCCTTTAGCCATATCTGTATCTACCAATCCAGGTCTAATATCTGTTATTGTTATATTAGAGTTACTTTTTCTAACTTTACATCTTATGCCTTCTAAATAATTAGAAAGAAATGCTTTAGAAGCGTTATATGAAGGTGCCCCTCTACTTCCTCTTAACCCCCCAACAGATGATATTACCACTAATTGGCCAGAGTTTTTTTCCATGAAATGTTTTAATGAAATATTAATCATTGATGTAACTCCAGATACATTAACATCAATTACTTCTTTTTCCTTATTCCAATCTAATTCTTCATTTAAATCTCCAATACCTGAAGTTATTATTATTAAATCTACACCACCCATTTCATTAATTAATTCAGTTAATTTGTTCATTGCTTCATCTTGTTTAGAAATATCAATACTTTTTATATATGATTTTGTAGGTAGTTCTTTTTGAAGCTCAGATAACAAGTTACTTCTTCTTGCAGCTAATCCTAGATTATATTTCTCTTTTGAAAAAATTTTTGCTAATTCTCTTCCAATTCCACTACTTGCACCAATAATAATTGCCTTATCCATAAAACGTTCCCCCCTTTAAACCAACTTGTTTAATAAACTGAATTCATCAGCTTTGTTTACACATTTCAACAAATTCAATAGGATGTTGAATAATTTTTGAAATTTCCTCTATAGAATATCCATTGTTAAGATAACGTTTTGCTATAACTGTCATAGATTCTCCTATCTCTATAATATGATGGTCAGGGTCATAAATACGAACAACTCTTTGTTGCCATTCATGTTTTTTAGGCTGATGAACATATTCAATATTTTCATACTCTTGTATCTTTTGCATAAATGCTTCAAAATTATCTACCTCAAAATATAATTCCATATTATTTGACTTCTCCTTAACAGAATTAGCAGATAAATTTGTAAGCCACGCAAAATCCTCTTGTATTGCAAACCCACCACTAAACGTTACATTTTTACCTAAATCAAGAATAACTTTTTGGTCAAATAGTTCCTTATAAAACTGTTTAGAAACATTAACATCTTTCACTGCTAATAGTGCCAATTTAAATTCCATATGTTATCTTTAGTAAGAGAATGTATTATAATTACCAAACTCTTACTAAAGTTCACCACCTCTCATTTTATATACTTTTAAGTGTATAACAAGTTATTATTTCACATTGTATTTTAATATGTTATTTATTTCCAAACTCAATATTGTACGAATAAAAAACTCATTTAAGAAACTCATTAACAAACTGAAATTTAAGGTCTTAAATCTCTATAAACTCTACAGAATTACCATGCTGTTTA
>NZ_JAVJAN010000092.1:0-2035 GCF_031344075.1 Clostridium aquiflavi | reverse complement strand
GGAATTCCCGAGTGGCCAAAGGGGGCAGACTGTAAATCTGTTACGTTACGTTTCGATGGTTCGAATCCATCTTCCTCCACCAAAGAGAATAAACATAGTTTATTCTCTTTTTTATTATTTAATAGTCAGAAGTTATTGTAAGTATAGTTTATGTACATATTTAATTTTAAAATAAGGTTATAAAGATATAGATTTTATAGAAAATAGGAAAAACTATTAATTAGATAGTTTTATTAATTACTAAAAATTATAGGTTGACTAAGTAAATACCATATGTTAAAATACGAATGAAAATTAAATTAAAGTTACTCTTATCGAGAGAGGTGGAGGGAAAGGGCCCTATGAAACCCGGCAACCTGTGTATACAAGGTGCCAATTCCTGTAGATAAATTGTATCTACAAGATAAGAAAAGGATTATTGAATTAGTGCTCTTCTTATAGAAGGGTTTTTTTATTCTTTAGAAATTTATATTGTCTGAAAATCTGTGGATAACTTATAAAATACTGTATTTTATAGGCATAATGAGTACATCCAAAGAATAAAAAAAGAGACTATAGTCACTTGTTAGATTTTTCTTACATGAATTATAGAAATAAGATGCGTAAAGAAGTGGACGATTCAAAGTCGCTTAGTTATTTTTTATATCAAGATCAAATATAAGTTTAAGAATTTATTATAATAAAGAGCAGAATGAAGGGAGAAAACAATGAGAAGATTATTTACATCAGAATCAGTTACAGAAGGGCATCCAGATAAAATGTGCGATCAAATTTCAGATGCTATTTTAGATGCTATTTTAACTAAGGATCCAAATGCGAGAGTTGCATGTGAAACATGTACTACTACAGGACTAGTTATGGTAATGGGAGAAATATCAACTAATTGTTATGTTGATATTCCTAAAGTTGTTAGAGAAACAGTTAGAGAAATTGGATATGATAGAGCAAAATATGGATTTGATTGTGACACTTGTTCAGTTATGACTACTATAGATGAACAATCAGCAGATATAGCAATGGGAGTTGATGAAGCTCTTGAATCTAAAAAAGGTCAAAAAGATGAGGTAGAAGCAGTAGGTGCTGGAGATCAAGGTATGATGTTTGGTTTCGCTACTAATGAAACAGATGCATACATGCCACTACCAATTTATATGGCTCATAAATTATCTAGAAGACTTACAGAAGTAAGAAAAGATGGAACTTTAGATTATTTAAGACCAGATGGAAAAACACAAGTTACTGTTGAATATGAAAACAATAAGCCTAAGAGAATAGATACAATAGTTATATCTACTCAACATGGTGAAGAAGTATCATTAGAAACAATAGAAAAAGATATAAAAGAACATGTAATAAACTCAGTAGTTCCAGCTGAATTATTAGATTCAGAAACTAGATACTTTATAAATCCAACTGGAAGATTCGTTGTAGGG
Source organism: Clostridium aquiflavi (assembly GCF_031344075.1). Taxonomy (NCBI): domain Bacteria; kingdom Bacillati; phylum Bacillota; class Clostridia; order Eubacteriales; family Clostridiaceae; genus Clostridium; species Clostridium aquiflavi. Next base: position 602 of record NZ_JAVJAN010000092.1, on the reverse strand, counting down.
GGTCCTCAAGGGGATTCAGGATTAACAGGAAGAAAAATAATAGTTGATACATACGGTGGATATGGAAGACACGGTGGTGGAGCATTCTCAGGCAAGGATTCAACAAAGGTTGATAGATCAGCAGCTTATGCAGCAAGATGGGTGGCTAAGAACTTAGTTGCAGCAGGTATTGCAGATAAATTAGAAATACAATTAGCTTATGCTATAGGGGTTGCAAAACCAGTTTCTATTGAAATTGAAACTTTTGGAACAGGTAAAATGCCAGAAGATAAGATTGTTGAAATAGTAGAAAAAGTATTTGATTTAAGACCAGGTGCTATAATAAGAGATTTAGATTTAAGAAAGCCTATATTTAAGCAAACTGCTGCTTATGGACATTTTGGAAGAACTGATCTTGATTTACCATGGGAAAGATTAAATAAATTAGAAGAAATAAAAAAATATATTTAGAAATCTAATGAATTTTATATAATTTATAAAGACTTATCTTACTTATTAAGTGTATTAATAGTAAGATAAGTTTTTTTATTCTTTAGGAATTTATATTATTAAAAAATTTGTGGATAACTTTTAAAATAATGTGTTTTAAAGGTATTATGAGT
>NZ_JAVJAN010000091.1:0-2237 GCF_031344075.1 Clostridium aquiflavi | reverse complement strand
GAGGTTTCAATGCTTTAGTGATATTATTGATTTTAGAGAATGGCTATTTTACTATGGGTTTAACCTTAACATGAGATGTATTTAAATGTGAATTTGAACAGGGATTATCTAATGTAAAAGCAGGTTTAACCTTAACATGAGATGTATTTAAATGTTATTCCTTCTTCTATGTATTTAATTTTTTCTGGGTTTAACCTTAACATGAGATGTATTTAAATAGTTCTCTAAAAGTTCCTAAATAATAACGTTTCCCGTTTAACCTTAACATGAGATGTATTTAAATTAAATACGTAAAATGTATTTGTAAGCAAAAAATAAGGTTTAACCTTAACATGAGATGTATTTAAATTTATAAGCTAACGCTTGTAATCCTTCTTCCACACGTTTAACCTTAACATGAGATGTATTTAAATTTGTAATTTCTTTGCTCATTTAATACCTCCATGTATGTTTAACCTTAACATGAGATGTATTTAAATCCGTCTTTAAATTTTTGTTCTTGTGAAGGTCTATTAGTTTAACCTTAACATGAGATGTATTTAAATTAGGATAAATAAAATAAAGCAATAGATAGGACCATAGTTTAACCTTAACATGAGATGTATTTAAATTAAAAGATGTAGAGCTAGAGTTAATATGGCTTTATAGTTTAACCTTAACATGAGATGTATTTAAATGTTATAAAATTTGTAGATACTATAAGCAATAATATAGTTTAACCTTAACATGAGATGTATTTAAATGTTTCTGTATATCCTAAGAACATTTCTTCATATATGTTTAACCTTAACATGAGATGTATTTAAATTTTGCAAAATCACTTTGAGATAAAACTTCATCAACGTTTAACCTTAACATGAGATGTATTTAAATTGAAAGCGGACAATATTATGAAACAGACATTTTAGGTTTAACCTTAACATGAGATGTATTTAAATCCTCTCTCTCTATATATAAATCTCTCATTAATAAGGTTTAACCTTAACATGAGATGTATTTAAATTGTATTTGTATATGGATATATGAATAAATTTTTAAAGTTTAACCTTAACATGAGATGTATTTAAATATAAGTATATCTCATGTCCTTACTGTGGAAGTAAAGTTTAACCTTAACATGAGATGTATTTAAATATCTTCCAACATCTTTAGCGAACTGAAAACTCCATAGTTTAACCTTAACATGAGATGTATTTAAATAGAAGAGTTGGCATCATTACTTAATGTTAGTAAAAGGTTTAACCTTAACATGAGATGTATTTAAATTTTTTATCTCCTTATATATTAAATTAATTATAGTGTTTAACCTTAACATGAGATGTATTTAAATTCTTTTTCTTATATTAAAATCTTTGACCCAAATTAGTTTAACCTTAACATGAGATGTATTTAAATCCACCTTCATCATCATCACCTTCAGCAGATTCTCCGTTTAACCTTAACATGAGATGTATTTAAATTCAAATCCTGGTGATGATGATTCTTCATCTACATTGTTTAACCTTAACATGAGATGTATTTAAATTATATTTTTTTTGCCATATCCTGTATAGATTCACCGTTTAACCTTAACATGAGATGTATTTAAATATGTTTTATTGAAACTGCAACTTGGGGATTAGATGTTTAACCTTAACATGAGATGTATTTAAATAAGATTCAAAGAGTAATGTCTAAACTAGAAAAAGAGTTTAACCTTAACATGAGATGTATTTAAATACTTCCTAAAATATCTAAGGAATTACAAGCTATTGTTTAACCTTAACATGAGATGTATTTAAATAAACTAGATTTACAAAAATTTTATATCCAAAAATAAGTTTAACCTTAACATGAGATGTATTTAAATCTTTTTCTCCCCCTTGATTTTTATTTATATTTAAAAGTTTAACCTTAACATGAGATGTATTTAAATTGGATTTCTTAAAAAAGCTCTAATATTTTCACGTATGTTTAACCTTAACATGAGATGTATTTAAATCACATATAACCACAAACTGTACCTTCTATTACTATTGTTTAACCTTAACATGAGATGTATTTAAATCAGGAATTAATGCCAACGATTAATAATATGGCTCGTTTAACCTTAACATGAGATGTATTTAAATAATGATGGTAATACAATTTGAGATACCTTAGTATCGTTTAACATTAACATGAGATGTATTTAAATTAATAAGCTGTAAATATAGCAATTTTAAAAGCTAAAGTTTAACCTTAACATGAGATGTACA
>NZ_JAVJAN010000090.1:0-2589 GCF_031344075.1 Clostridium aquiflavi | reverse complement strand
TATACTCATTTTAGCATTCCTAAGTTCAATTACTCAGTCCACTTTGCTTATGCATATATCAACACTCTGCTAAAACATAGCCTTTATATATTAATTATTTCTATTTATTAACTTATACTAAATTTAAACTCTTTTCTTTATGGGAGTTTAAATGTTTATCTTTTAATATATGGATAATAATAGAAATTATATACTTATATTATAATAAAACATTTGAAAAAATTAAAATACTCCAAGTTAAGATATTAAAAATGACTAAGGTCATAATATAGTATTTCCTTAGTCATTCTAATTATTTATTGTACTTTTAATTTTTTCTCGTTATAAATTGTTATACCTAATGTTAACATTAAACCTCCCCATAAAACCACTGCACCTAATCCAAAGAAAGTTATTGCTATGCTGTTCATTATAAATTCCTCCTATATACTTTTATTGCTCTTCAAAATTATCTATATTTTTATTTTTCCATGGTTTTTTAGTAATAATAATTGATGATACTATTCCTATTAATATTACACTCCAACCATACATAAATAATGCTCTTAATGAATATCCACCATATGGAGATTTAATTTCTGTAATTAAACTTTGTACTAACATAAATATTAATATTGCTGGTGTTAAATATTTGACTGTAACATCCCACCATTTGCCTATTCTAAAATATGATATATCGTTTGTATGCTCTCTTATTATATAAGGTTTTAATATCCATCCTACTAAAGTTACTTCTAATAATCCAACAACAACTATTCCGTAATTGTTTATAAAGTTATCTATTATATCTAATAGATATAATCCTGCTCCACTTGCAAAAAGTAAACTTGTTGAAAATCCTATTAAACAAAATACTGTTATTACTTTATTACGCTTCCATCCAAATTTATCCACAAATGGCGCTGATACTGCTTCTGTTAACGAAACTGTAGATGTAATACCTGCAAATATTAAACATGCAAAAAATAAAACTCCTAAAATAATTCCCCAGCTTCCCATTGCGCTAAATACTTCTGGAAATACTATAAACGCAAGACCAACTCCACTTGAAGCAACTTCTGACACAGAAACACCTTGAACATTAGCCATATAACCTAATATTCCAAAAACTGCTATAGCACATAAAAACTCAAAACCACAATTAGCAAAAGCTGTCATAAAAGCACTATTGTTAATGTCTGTTTCCTTTGGTAAATAACTTGAGTATGTTATCATTATTCCCATGGCTAAACTTAATGAAAAAAATACTTGTCCATATGCTGCTATCCATACTTTTGGTTCTAACACTTTTGACCAATCTGGTGTAAATAATGTATTTAATCCTAAAGATGCACCTTCTAATGTTACTCCCCTAATGGCTATTACAACCATAATTATTATTAACATTGGTAATAGAACTTTATTTACTTTTTCTATTCCACCTTTTATTCCTTTATAACAAATAGTCCAATTAATTAGCCAAATAATAGCGATTCCTATAAATATAGGCCAAACTATCCCACCAAAATCGAATGGTGATGAAGTTAAATGTAAAAAATCATTATGAAAAAATGAATTTGAATCATTTCCCCAACCTCTAGTAAAACTAAATCTTAAATAATTAATAGCCCAGCTTAAAATCATTGAATAATAGCATAGTATAATAAATGCACTGATTGTAGGCCACCAACCAAGCCACTCCCACTTTTTATTTACTCTTGCCATTGCAAGTGGTGTTGATCCTTTATATTTATGCCCCATTCCATATTCTAATATTAATAATGGTATACCTGCAGTAAAAATAGCAAAAAAGTAAGGAATTAAAAATGCTCCTCCACCATTTGAATATGCTACATATGGAAATCTCCATATATTACCTAAGCCTACTGCTGAACCTATAGCCGAAATAATAAATCCCAATTTGCTACCCCATTGATCCCGTTTTTCATTCATGTCCACTTCCCCCTTTGTAGATAAGATAAATAAAATCATTCTTTAATTATTAATATAATATAATAATTTAATAATATTTTCAATATTTATTTAAAAATATTTTATATTTTTATTGATTTAATTGATAATTCATTTTATTTTTGCATATTTTCTTAACTTTTCGTCAATTTGCTATATTAAAATTAACTTTTATTATTTACATATTATGTTAATATTGATTGAAGGAGTTGAAATTTATGAAAAAATTTTTATTATGCGGAGTATTAGCATTTATTTGTTTAGGTTCTACTTCACTTAACGTTTTTGCAAATACAAATGAACCTACTCACTCATGGAAAATTACAAAAGCAAATGTAGATAGTGGTAAAGTTTCGTATCATGAATTTAATGATACAAAAGATAATTGTGAGATTGTAACTTATAACTCAAGTTACAATAAAGAATGTACAATATGTGGGGCAACATGTAGTGAAGATAGTACAACTATCTTTCATTTAAATTTTAATTGTCATGAATGTGATTAATAACTAAAATGATACACCTAAAAATAATACTTAAAGCCACTTAAATTTCTTTAGAACAAAATCGCTAAGGCGACTTTGGAGCCGTCGATTTTTTTAGCCATGCGCCCTTTCCAAACGCAGTGCAGGAATAATG